>NZ_JBEXJK010000142.1:0-18956 GCF_040609095.1 Kitasatospora sp. NPDC004799 | reverse complement strand
CTCCGCCGCCCGGTGCAACCATCGTGGCCCGTGCGGACCCGTCGGATCGTCACCACCAGGTCGCGATGTCGCGGTCGTGGTGGCCGGGGCCGCCGCCACCACGGTGGTCGCCGTCCAGGTGTCCGGCCCGCGCGGCGGCGAGGCCCGGCCCGCCGAGTCGATGCTGGACCGGAGGACGGGCGCTCCCTCGGCGGCGATCGCCCTGGCGCAGAACCAGGCCTGGGCCGCCGTCGGCGGCCTGGAGCACGTCACGGCGCTCCACACGGCGCAGCGCGGCTACGTCGCCGCGGTCGACGGCGTGGTGAGCGCCGCCGCGGGCGCCACCTCCGACGCCCAGGTCGAGGCGGCGATGCGGAAGGTGGGCGAGTCCTGCGAGGCGCTCGCCGGAGCGACCCGGCGGGCCGACGAGTACTTCACCGTGCCCGACCCGGCCGGGCAGTTGCTGTGGGCCCGACTGCTGTCCGGCTACCGGCAGTTGACCACCGCGTGCCGGAACCTCGCGGCCCGTCCGGACACCGCGAACGCCCAGGCCGTCGGTGCCGCCTATCGGGCCGCCGTCGAGGCCGGGGGCCGGATGGCCACGGCTGGTCCGGGGCATCCGCCGGCGGCGGTGCGAAGGGGTTGCGCTCGCCGGTGTCGTCGCCGGTGCTCATGGGTTCGGCCATTCCTTCTCGGTCGGGGCTCGGTCGGGCTCAGGTCGGGGCTCGTTCGGGCGGGGGCTCGTTCGGACTCCTCGCGTCGGAGCGGCCTCCCGCGCCCCCCATGATCCCGCAGTCGTCCACCGGACCACCGGTGGCCCGTGCCGCGGGGCCGGTCCGCGGGGCCGGTCCGCGCCCGCCGGCGGGCGTCGGTGCGGGCCGGTGCGGGCCGGGGCAACTCCGGTGCGGAGGGCCGGAGGAGATCCCCGTCTCAACTACGCGCGTAGCGCCGTCGGGAGGGTGCGGAGGCCGTCCGACCAGCCGTTATCGTGGTGACGGTCAGCAGCCCACAGAGGTTCCCCGGGCCCGCGTCGCGGCGGGTTTTCCCGGAGTTCCCCCTCGCTCGACCTGCCGTTCGTAGTGGCCCCACCGCCGGTGGACGTACCAGCGGACGGCGCCCGACCTACGGAGAAACGCGCAGTGGCCGCCGCCCCCGCCCAGCACTTCCCGCCCCGTACGCCCGGACCGGCCCGCCTGGTGGTGCTGGTCTCCGGTTCCGGCACCAATCTGCAGGCCCTGATCGACGCCGCGGCCGATCCGGCGTACGGCGCCGAGATCCTCGCCGTCGGCGCGGACCGGGACGGGATCGTCGGCCTGGAGCGCGCCGAGAAGGCCGGCCTGCCGACCTTCGTCCACCGGGTGAAGGACCACCCGGACCGGGCCGCCTGGGACCGCGCGCTGACCGCCTCCGTCGCCGAGTACCAGCCGGACCTGGTGGTCACGGCCGGTTTCATGAAGATCCTCGGCCCCGAGTTCATCGCCGCCTTCGCCGGGCGGATCGTCAACACCCACCCCGCACTGCTGCCCGCCTTCCCCGGCGCCCACGGCGTCACCGACGCGCTCGCGTACGGGGTGAAGGTCACCGGCTGCACCGTCCACCTGGTCGACGCCGGCGTGGACACCGGGCCGATCATCGCGCAGGGCGTCGTCGAGGTCGTCGACGCCGACCACGCCGATGGCGGCGACGCGCTGCACGAGCGCATCAAGACTGTCGAGCGCAAGCTGCTCGTCGACGTCGTGGGCCGGCTGGCCCGCGAAGGTCACCGCATCGAGGACCGAAAGGTATGGATCCCGGCATGAGTGCCAGCTCCACCACCCCCCCTGTCTCCGAGAACGTCCGTCCGATCCGTCGCGCGCTGATCAGCGTGTACGACAAGACCGGTCTGGAGGAGCTGGCCCAGGGCCTGCACGCCGCCGGGGTCGCCATCGTCTCCACCGGCTCCACCGCCGGCCGGATCGCCGCCGCCGGTGTCCCGGTGACCGAGGTCTCCGAGCTGACCGGCTTCCCGGAGTGCCTGGACGGGCGCGTGAAGACGCTGCACCCCCGCGTGCACGCCGGCGTGCTGGCCGACCTGCGGCTGGAGTCGCACCGCGCCCAGCTGGCCGAGCTGGGCGTCGAGCCCTTCGACCTTGTCGTGGTGAACCTCTACCCGTTCAAGGCCACCGTCGCCTCCGGCGCCACCCCGGACGAGTGCGTCGAGCAGATCGACATCGGCGGCCCGAGCATGGTCCGCGCCGCCGCCAAGAACCACCCCTCGGTGGCCGTGGTGGTCGACCCGGCCCGCTACGGCGACGTGCTGGCGGCCGTCCGGGAGGGCGGCTTCGACCTCGCCACCCGCAAGCGCCTGGCCGGTGCCGCGTTCGCCCACACCGCCGCCTACGACGTGGCCGTCGCCTCCTGGTTCGAGGACGGCTACGCGCCGAGCGACGAGCGCTTCCCCGAGTTCCTCGGCTCGACCTGGGAGCGCCAGAACGTGCTGCGCTACGGCGAGAACCCGCACCAGGGCGCCGCGCTGTACAGCGACGGCACCGGCGGCCTGGCCGGCGCGCAGCAGCTGCACGGCAAGGAGATGTCGTACAACAACTACGTCGACACCGACGCCGCCCGCCGCGCCGCCTACGACCACGCCGAGCCGGCCGTCGCGATCATCAAGCACGCCAACCCGTGCGGCATCGGGACCGGCGCCGACGTCGCCGAGGCGCACCGCAAGGCGCACGAGTGCGACCCGGTCTCCGCGTACGGCGGCGTGATCGCCGTGAACCGCCCGGTCACCGTCGCGCTGGCCGAGCAGATCGCCCCGATCTTCACCGAGGTCGTCGTGGCCCCCGGCTACGAGGAGGGCGCCCTGGAGGTGCTCACCCGGAAGAAGAACCTGCGGGTGCTGCTCGCCCCCGAGGCCCCGGCCAACCGCCAGGAGGTGCGCCCGATCTCCGGCGGCGTGCTGCTCCAGGACGCCGACCGGGTGCACGCCGAGGGCGACGACCCGGCGAACTGGACCCTCGCCAGCGGTGAGGCGCTGGCCGCCGACGAGCTGGCCGAGCTGGCCTTCGCCTGGCGGGCCTGCCGGGCCGTCAAGTCCAACGCGATCCTGCTGGCCAAGGACGGCGCCTCGGTCGGCGTCGGCATGGGCCAGGTCAACCGGGTCGACTCCTGCAAGCTCGCGGTCGAGCGGGCCGGCGAGCGCGCCAAGGGCGCCTACGCGGCCTCGGACGCCTTCTTCCCGTTCGCGGACGGCCCGGCGATCCTGATCGCGGCCGGCGTGAAGGCGATCGTGCAGCCCGGCGGTTCGATCCGGGACGAGGAGGTCGTCGCGGCGGCCGCCGAGGCCGGCGTGACCATGTACTTCACCGGCGCGCGGCACTTCTTCCACTGATCACGCCCTCGGCGTGACGGCGTGACGGAACGACAGAGCGGCCCGGCCCCCTCCGAGGAGGGAGCCGGGCCGCTCCGTCGTGCTGCCGGGCCGGTCAGTAGCGCGGCCGGTTGAACCAGTTGACGCCGTCCTGGACGCACATGGCGGTGATCCAGATGATGCTGATCGCCAGCCACAGCAGGGCCATCACCAGGCCCACGGCGGTGCCGCCGGAGACGGCGCCCAGCAGGATCAGCAGGCCGACCAGCGCGCCGAGCGAGCCGTACACGATGGTGGTGACCCGGACGGCGTTGCCGCCCTTGCCGAACTTCGCGCCGAGCGTGATGGAGAGCGCGGCGAACAGCCCGAACAGCACCGCGACGACGATCAGGACACCGGCGGCGGCGTCGCCCAGCGCGGTGAACGGGTTGTCGTCGCTCGTGGTCCTGCTGAGCTCGTTGGTGGCGTCCTTGGCGGCCGCACCGATGATCATGTAGACGATCGCGAGGAGCGTCTGCACGCCGCCGACGATGAACAGCAGCACGCGGGCCGTGGTCACCAGGCCCGGCATGGACAGCTGCGGGGCCGCCATCGGCGGGTACCCGTAGGCCGGCGCGGCCTGCGGGTAGCCGTACCCGGCCTGCTGCGGCGGGGCCTGCTGGGGGTAGCCGTAGCCCGGGGCGGCCGGCGGCTGGCCGTACGGGTTGTTCGGGTCGGGCGGGTAACTCATGGATGCCTCCGGGCAGTTACGGGGACGCGGGGACGGGACGCTGACGGCCCGGTGCCGGCCGGTGAGTCGGGCACCGGCCGAAGAGGACGCCAGCGCGGCGGGGTGACAGCCCGGCGGCGGTGACGGGCGCCGCGGCACGGCAGCACGGTGAGCGTCAGGGGTGCGAGGCGGCCGACGGGGACGGCACGCGCGGGACGGTGCCCCCGCGGTCGGACGGCTCGTTCTGCTCTGGTCGGCTCACTGGCTCTTTCCCCCGGGTACGCCCGCCGCGGGGTCCGTCGGCCCGTCACCGGGCCGGTATCGCGGCGGGAATGCGCGCTTATCGTCATCCGGACGACGGCGCCCTGTCCAGCCGGTTCCGCGTGCCGGGTCAAGACTGTGGCGCAACCGCAACGTGCGGCGGACCTTCGTACCCGTCCGTTCACCCGCCCGTTCACCGGTTCGTCCACCGGTTCGTCCACCCGCCCGGTCACCGGTTCGTCCACCGGCCCGGGACCGCCCCCGCACCGGTCGGGCCCTCGGTACGGGGACCCCCGGCGATCCGGGAGAATGGTGTCATGACTGCCCAGATTCTCGATGGCAAGGCCACCGCCGCCGCGATCAAGTCCGAACTCGCCGCCCGCGTGGCGGCCCTCAAGGCGAAGGGCGTCACGCCCGGCCTCGGCACCGTCCTGGTCGGGGACGACCCGGGCAGCCGCTGGTACGTGAACGGGAAGCACAAGGACTGCGCCGAGGTCGGCATCGCCTCGATCCAGCGCGAGCTGCCCGCCACCGCCACCCAGGAGGACGTCGAGAACGTCGTCCGCGAGCTCAACGCCGACCCGTCCTGCACCGGCTACATCGTCCAGCTGCCGCTGCCCAAGGGCCTGGACCAGAACCCGGTCCTGGAGCTGATGGACCCGGACAAGGACGCCGACGGCCTGCACCCGACCTCGCTCGGCCGGCTCGCCCTGGGCATCGAGGGCCCGCTGCCGTGCACCCCGCTCGGCATCGTCGAGCTGCTGCGCCGCCACGACGTCGAGATCGACGGCGCCGAGGTGGTCGTGGTCGGCCGCGGCATCACCGTCGGCCGCTCGATCGGCCTGCTGCTGACCCGCCGCAGCGAGAACGCCACCGTCACCCTGTGCCACACCGGCACCCGGGACCTCGGCGCCCACCTGCGCAAGGCCGACATCATCGTGGCCGCCGCCGGCGTGCCGCACCTGGTCAAGCCGGAGGACGTCAAGCCGGGCGCGGCGGTGCTGGACGTGGGCGTCAGCCGCAGCGAGGGCAAGATCGTCGGCGACGTGCACCCGGGTGTGGCCGAGGTGGCCGGCTGGATCTCCCCGAACCCCGGCGGCGTGGGCCCGATGACCCGCGCGATGCTGCTCAACAACATCGTCGAGGCGGCCGAGCGCCGCGCCGGCGCCTGACGCCCGAGGGACGGCGAGCATGACTGAACCGCGACCGGCACGGTCCCGCCGCAGGCCGGTCAAGACCACCGGCACCCTGCCGCCCGAGGGCTCGGCCGCGGCCCTCGGGCGCGAGCACGCCCTGCCGGTGCGGCAGTGGCCGATCACGCTGGTCCTGCTGGTCGTCGGCGCCGGCCTCGCGGTCACCTGGTTCGCCGACTTCAAGGACGGGTTCAAGTACGGGCTGCTGATCCTCGGCGGCGGCGTGCTGCTCGGCGCGGTGCTGCGGCTGGTGCTGCCCGAGGTCGGGATGCTGGCCGTGCGCAGCCGCTTCACCGACGTGATCGTGCTGAGCTTCCTGGGCCTCTCGATCGTGCTGCTGACGCTGGTGGCGCAGCCGAACCCGTGGGTGCAGATCCCGCTGCTCGACAACATCGGCCAGCTGATGGGCCGGTCCAGGCACTGACCCCGCCGGCCGCGACGGCCCCCGCCCCCGCCATGGAAATCCAGGGCCCGGGCGGGGGCCGCCTTACTTCTGTGACGTATCAGCCACGCCAGGACACCCGGCGTACGCTTCCCTTTGCGATAACCTGACGCCGGTCTCTCGACGTCGAGAGAACATCCTCGGCTCCAGCGCGCCGGTGTGCCTGGGGCGCCTGGCGATTTTGCTGGAGAAGGTAGAAATGACCCGCACCCCCGTCAACGTCACCATCACCGGAGCGGCCGGCCAGATCGGCTACGCCCTGCTCTTCCGCATCGCCTCGGGCCACCTGCTCGGTGCCGACGTGCCGGTGAACCTGCGCCTGCTGGAGATCCCGCAGGGCCTGAAGGCCGCCGAGGGCACCGCCATGGAGCTCGTCGACTGCGCCTTCCCGCTGCTGCGCGACATCACCATCACCGACAACCCGAACGAGGCCTTCGACGGCGCCAACGTCGCGCTGCTGGTCGGCGCCCGTCCGCGCACCGCGGGCATGGAGCGCGGCGACCTGCTCCAGGCCAACGGCGGCATCTTCGGCCCGCAGGGCAAGGCCATCAACGACCACGCCGCGGACGACATCAAGGTCCTGGTCGTCGGCAACCCGGCCAACACCAACGCCCTGATCGCCCAGCGCAACGCCCCGGACGTCCCGGCCGAGCGCTTCACCGCGATGACCCGCCTGGACCACAACCGCGCCGTCGGCCAGCTGTCCGCCAAGACCGGCGCCCTGGTCTCCGACATCAAGCGCGTCACCATCTGGGGCAACCACTCCGCGACCCAGTACCCGGACATCTTCCAGGCCGAGATCGCCGGCAAGCCGGCCTTCGAGGCCGTCGGCAGCGACCTGGCCTGGCTGCAGGACGACTTCATCCCGACCGTCGCCAAGCGCGGCGCCGCCATCATCGAGGCCCGCGGCGCCTCCTCGGCCGCCTCGGCCGCCAACGCCGCCATCGACCACGTGTACACCTGGGTCAACGGCACCGCCGAGGGCGACTGGACCTCCATGGGTGTCGTCTCCGACGGCTCCTACGGCGTCCCGGCCGGCCTGATCTCCTCCTTCCCGGTCACCACCAAGGACGGCAAGTTCGAGATCGTCCAGGGCCTGGAGATCTCCGACTTCTCGCGCGCCCGCATCGACGCCTCGGTCAAGGAGCTGACCGAGGAGCGCGACGCGGTCCAGGAGCTGGGCCTCATCTGAGCCCGCCCCGCACGGTTCCACCGGCGGCCCGCCGTCCCCCCTCCCGGGAGCGGCGGCCCGCCGCCGTGTCCGGCCCCGTCCGCGCCGCCGTGTCCGGGACCTTGCCCGCCGCCGTGTCCGGCGCCGACGGGTACCGGCCGCCCTACACTGGCCCGCTGTGAACGAAACACTCGGGGACGCCGCGCTCGTCCTCGTCTTCATCCTGCTGGGCGGGCTGTTCAACGTCGCCGAGATCTCGCTGATCTCGCTGCGGGAGGGCCAGATCCGAACGCTGGAGGGGCGCGGTACCCGGCGCGCGGCCCGGGCCGCGCACCTGGCCGCCGACCCCAACCGCTTCCTGGCCGCCGTCCAGGTCGGGGTCACCTGCATGGGCTTCCTGTCCGCCGCCTTCGGCGCGGACACCCTGGCCGGCAAGGTCGCCCCGCTGTTCGTCCGGGCCGGGCTGTCCGAGGGCGTGTCCGACGCGGTGGCCCTGGTCGGCCTCACCCTGGTGATCAGCTACGCCTCGCTGGTGCTGGGCGAGTTGACCCCCAAGCGGATCGGCCTGCAGCGCGCCGAGTCCATCGCCGTCGTCGCCGCCCCGGTGGTGGACGTGATGTCGGTGGTGCTGCGGCCGGTGATCTGGCTGCTCGGCCACTCCACCAACCTGATGGTCCGGCTGCTCGGCGGCGACCCGACGGCCGGCCGCGGCTCGATGAGCTCCGAGGAGCTGCGCGGCCTGGTCGCCGCCAACACCGAACTCGGCAGCGACGAACGGGCGTTGATCGCCGACGTGTTCTCCGCCGGGGAGCGCCAGCTGCGCGAGGTGATGGTCCCGCGCACCGAGGTGACCTTCCTGGACGCCGAGCGCCCGCTGGCCGCCGTCCGGCACCAGGCCGACACCTCGCCGCACTCGCGCTACCCGGTGGTCGAGGGCAGCGCCGACGCGGTGGTCGGCTTCGTTCACGTCCGCGACCTGTACGGCGCGCGCGGCGAGCAGGCCGCAAAGATCCGCGACCTGGCCCGCCCGGTCAAGCTGCTGCCCGGCACCAAACTGGTGCTGGAGGCGATGGGCGAGATGCGCCGGGAGGGCCACCACCTGGCCATCGTGGTGGACGAGTACGGCGGCACCGCCGGGATCGTCACCCTGGAGGACCTGGTCGAGGAGGTGATCGGCGAGATCCGGGACGAGTACGACCGCCCGGAGTCCGCCCCCACCCGTCGGCTGGCCGGCGGCGGCATGGAGCTGGACGGCCTGCTCAACCTGGGCGACTTCACCGAGGAGACCGGCGTCACCCTGCCCGAGGGCCCGTACGAGACGGTGGCGGGCTGTCTGGTCGCCGCGCTCGGCCGGCTGCCCAAGGACGGCGACCAGGTGCGGGTCCCGGTCGAGGGCGGCGGCGGGGTGCTGCTGACGGTGGCCAAGGTCGAGGGCCGGCGGATCGCCCGGGTGGGGGTGAGTGCGGTCACACTGGCCGAGCCTGCGGGGCCGGAGGTTTCCTGAGCGAGCGGTGGAACTGGAACAATGGCCCGCATGGTCAACGCAGCGGTCACTGGTCCGGTCAAGGACCGTCCCCGGGTGCTCTCCGGCATCCAGCCCACTTCCGGCTCGTTCCACCTCGGCAACTACCTGGGCGCGGTGCGCCAGTGGGTCGACCTCCAGAAGGACAACGACGCCTTCTACATGGTCGTCGACCTGCACGCGATCACGGTGCCGCAGGACCCGGCGACGCTGCGCGAGAACACCCGGGTCTCCGCCGCCCAGCTGCTCGGCGCGGGCCTGGACCCGGAGCACTGCACGCTCTTCGTCCAGTCGCACGTGCCCGAGCACGCGCAGCTCGCCTGGGTGATGAACTGCCTCACCGGCTTCGGCGAGGCCTCGCGGATGACCCAGTTCAAGGACAAGTCCTCCCGGTACGGCGCCGACAGCACCACCGTCGGCCTGTTCACCTACCCGATCCTGCAGATCGCGGACATCCTGCTCTACCAGGCGGACGCCGTCCCGGTCGGCGAGGACCAGCGCCAGCACGTGGAGATCACCCGCGACCTCGCCGAGCGCTTCAACAGCCGCTACAGCCCGACCTTCACGGTGCCGAAGCCGTACATCCTCAAGGAGACGGCGAAGATCCAGGACCTCCAGGACCCGGCCGTCAAGATGAGCAAGTCGGCCTCCTCGGCCAAGGGCCTGGTGAGCCTGCTGGACGACCCGAAGGCGAGCGCCAAGAAGTTCAAGAGCGCCGTCACCGACACCGGCACCGTCGTCTCCTACGACGAGGAGGGGAAGGCGGGCGTCTCCAACCTGCTGCGGATCCACTCCGCGCTCAGCGGCCAGTCGGTCGAGCAGTTGGTCGAGCACTTCGAGGGCAAGATGTACGGCGCCCTGAAGACCGAGCTGGCCGAGCTGTTCACCGAGTGGGTCACCCCGTTCCAGGAGCGCACCCGGCTGTTCCTGGACGACCCGGCGGAGCTGGACCGGGTGCTGGCGATCGGCGCCGACAAGGCCCGCGAGGTGGCGTCGGTGACGCTGGAGACGGTGTACGACCGGATCGGCTTCCTCCCGGCCGCCAAGCGGTGACTCCCGTCACACGCCTGCCCGATGGTGACGACCTCCCCGAGGTCGTCACCATCGGCGTGTCCGTGAGCGTCCCGGACCCGTACGGCACGGAGATCCAGGACGCCCGGGCCGGGCACGGCGACCCGCTGGCCCGGTCGATACCCACGCACGTCACCCTGCTGCCGCCGACCGAGGTCCCGGCCGAGGCGCTGCCGAAGATCGAGGAGCACCTGGCGGCGGTGGCGGGCGCGCACCGGCCGTTCCGGATGCTGCTGCGCGGCAGCGGGACCTTCCGCCCGGTCTCCCCGGTGGTGTACGTCCGGGTCGAGGAGGGCGCGCAGGAGTGCCGGCTGCTGGAGGCGGACGTCCGCTCCGGCCCGCTGGCCCGCGAGCTGGCCTTCCCGTACCACCCGCACGTGACGGTCGCCCACGGCCTGTCGGACGACGTGCTGGACCAGGCGTACGAGCAGGCGCGCGGCTTCCGGGCGGAGTTCCCGGTGCCGGGCTTCGGCCTCTCCCGGTTCGACGCGGACGAGGTCTGGCGGCCCTGGCGGAGCTACCCGTTCGGGTGAACCGGGCGCGCCGGACGAACCGGGTGAACTAGCCTCCCGCGCCGCCGAGTTCGAGCATCCGGTCGACCACCCGCCGGGCCGCGCCGCCGTCGTCCAGCGCGCAGTGCACGGCCCGGAACCGCCGGTAGCGCTCGGCGTGGTCGGGCGGCGGCCCGCCGTCGCCGTCGGCGAGCTCGCGCAGCGCGCCGAGCAGTTCGGCCGAGGTCGGCACCAGCGGACCGGGGGCGTTCGCCTCGAAGTCGAAGGAGAAGCCGCGCAGGGTGTCGCGGTAGTGCTCCAGGTCGTAGGTGAAGAAGTACATCGGGCGGCCGGTGATGGCGAAGTCGAACATGATCGACGAGTAGTCGGTCACCAGCACGTCTGCGACCAGCAGCAGCTCCTGCGGGTCGGGGTAGTCCCCGCAGTCGTACAGGAAGCCGTCGCCGGCGCCGGGCAGCGGCTCGCGCACGTGCGCGTGCGGGCGGACCAGCAGCACGTGGTCCGCGCCGAGCAGGCGCCGGGCGTGGTCGAGGTCCAGCCGCAGGTCGAGCCGGAACCCGTCGCCGTCGCCGCGCTGCTGGTCCTCGCGCCAGGTCGGTGCGTACAGCACGATCCGCCTGTCCGCGGGGACGCCGAGCCGGCGGCGGACGGCCGCGGCGGCCCGCGGGTCCGGGCGGGCCAGCACGTCGTTGCGCGGGTAGCCGGACTCCAGCAGCTCGCCGCCGTAGCGGAAGGCGCGCCGCAGGATCGGGGTGGCGAACGGGCTGGGGGAGAGCAGCAGGCTCCACTGCGGGGTCTCCCGGTCGAGCGCCGCCAGGTAGCCGCGGTCGGCCAGCCAGGGGCTCTCCACGTCGTGGGCGATCCGCTTCAGCAGGGAGCCGTGCCAGGTCTGCACGACGACCTGGCCGGGGCGGCGCTCCAGGAAGTCCGGGAAGTGGGTGTTGCCGACCAGGTACCGGCAGGTGGCCAGCGCGCGGTACCACTCCGGGCTCCAGCTCCGTACCGGGACGACCCCGGGCGGCACCGCGGCCTGGGCGTCGTCGACCACCCACAGGTGCTCCAACCGGGCGCCCCGGCGCACGAGTTCGGCGTGCACCGCGCGCGGGGAGTCGGCGTAGCCGCGGCCCCCGAACACGTCGTACAGCACCGCCTCGCGCAGCGGCGCCCGGCGGGCGGCCGGGTAGCGCTCGGTGCGCAGCCGGCGCTGCGTCCAGGCGCTGCGCTCGGTGGCGGTGAGCACCGGGGTGGAGTCCACCACCAGGGTGTCGTGCCACCGGCGTTGCAGCAGGATCCGCTTGCCGTCGGCGGTGGCGGCGGCGGGGACGGCGGACAGCGCGGCGGGGGCGACGAGCAGCGGCCGGCCGTCCCCGGGCCGTCCGGCCGGCTCCAGCGCGGCCTCCCAGACGCCCTTGCGCAGCGGCAGCGCGACCCCGTCCGAGCCGGTCCGGGTGGTGGGCACCCGGACCAGGAAGCGGCCGTCCGGGCCGGTGCCGACCGGGGTGCGGACCTCGCGCGCGGAGCCGGAGTGCCGCAGCACCAGCTCCAGCCGGTCCGCGCCCGGGCAGTGGCCGGACAGCTCGAAGCCGCCGTCCCGTACGGCGATCCGGTCGACCAGGCCGGCCGCGGGCTGGACGCAGAACTGGAGCCGGCCGTCGGCGAGGTGCTTGAGGTAGAGCACCCGGTCCGGCGCGGCGGGCAGCGGGTGCTGGCCGGCCACCGGGCCGCCGCGCTCGTCGAGGCAGAGCTGCTCGGTGCCGCCGTCCGGGCGCAGCAGTTCGGCGTCCCAGTGCTCCAGCCGGCCGCGGCCCCGCCCGTCGGCGGTGAACGGCCGGTACGGCACCCGGACGGTGAAGGTGTTGCCGGTGCGGGCGAGCGGCTGCTCGGCCACCGCCTCGCTCTCCCGGTGGCGCAGCCGCAGCACGGTGCCGGAGGGGCAGGCGTCGGCGACCCCGGCCAGGTCCAGGCCGTCGGGGGCGGGGGCGGCACGGGTGATCCGGACGGCCGGGCGCTCCAGCCGCAGTTGCAGCCGGCCGTCGGCGAAGAACGGCTGGAGCCGGACGTCCCGGTCCACCCAGTGGCCCGGCGGGTACTCGCCGGAGCCGCACCAGTGCGGGGCGAGGGCGCCGTACCGGCGGCGTAACCGGGTGGGGCGGGGGCGGGTGAAGAGCGTGGCCTCGATCTGCCAGTCGCCGAGCAGCCAGTGGCCGTCGTGGCGCAGCCGGTGCGGTGCTATCAGCGCGGTGAAGCCGGACCAGTCGTGGTTGTGCTCGGCCTGGGCGCTGTCGTCGGTGACCTCAGGCATCCGCCGGGGGCGGGAGCGCAGGTGCAGCGGCGGCTGGGAGCGGTTCTGGTGGCGCAGGGTCAGCCAGGTCCAGGCGGAGCCGGGCCGGCCGGTGTCCTGGCCGTCCGGGCGGGCGAAGCCGGTGAGCTCCAGGCCGCGGCCGTGCCAGCGGGCGCGCAGCAGTCCGAAGACGACGTCCTCGTCGGCGGCGGGGCGGTCGGCGGCCACCCGGGGAGCGGCGTGCGGCAGGACCAGCCGCGTGAGCACAGGCATGGTGGTGGGAGTCCTTCGGGAGGGAAGTCCACATCCCATCCAGAAATGGCGCCGTGGTCAATTGCACGCTTTTTCGAATGCCCCGGGGAATGCATTTCCGGGAACGCGGATTCGATTCCGGATCGGGTGTTCCCGGGTCGTTTCGGGGCCGAATTCCCCGAGGCGCCCGGACATGCGAGGGCGCCCGGCACCGACGGTGCCGGGCGCCTCCCGGTTCGTGCGCGGGGACCGTCCCGCGGCGGCTACTCCTTGCGGAGCATCGCGTCGACCACCCGGGCGGCGGCCTTGCCGTCGTCCAGGTCGCAGTACGCCTCGCGGAACGCGGCCGCCCGGTCCGCGTACTTCGCCGCGACCTCGTCCACCCGGCCGAGCACGGCGACCAGTTCCTCGGAGGTGGCCGGCATCGGGCCCGGCGCCTCCGCTTCGAGGTTCAGGCTGAAGCCGCGCAGGTTGTCCCGGTAGTGCTCCAGGTCGTAGGTGAAGAACACGATCGGCTTGCCGGTCGCCGCGAAGTCGAACACGCTCGCCGAGTAGTCGGTCACCAGGACGTCGGCGATCAGCAGCAGCTCCGCCATGTCGGGGTAGCTGCCGACGTCCCAGATGTAGCCGTTGCCGGCCCCCGGGATCTGGCCGCACATCAGGTGGTGCCGGCGCACCAGCAGCACCTGGTCGTCGCCGAGCGCGGCCTTGGCCGCCGCCAGGTCGATCCGCAGGTCGATCTGGTAGCCGTTCTGCGGCCGGCGCCGGTCCTCGCGCCAGGTCGGCGCGTAGAGCACGACCTTCTTGCCCTCGGGCAGGCCGAGCCGTTCCCGGACCTGCTCGGCGGTCTTCTCCCGGTCGGCCGCGAACAGCAGGTCGTTCCGGGGCGAACCGCTCTCCAGGATCTCGCCCTTGAAGTCGAAGGCGCGCCGCAGCACCGGGGCCGACCAGCGGTTGCCGGCCACCAGCAGGCTCCAGTTCGGGACCTCCCGGGCCAGGCTCTTGAGGTACTTGGAGTCGGTGAACCAGACCTTCTCGAAGTCGAGGCCGATCTGCTTCAGCGGGGTGCCGTGCCAGGTCTGGAGGACCACCTGGTCGGGGCGGCGGACGAAGAAGTCGGGCAGGTGGGTGCTGGCCACCACGTACTTGGCGGTGGCCAGCGCCTCGTACCACTCCGGGCTGCGGTAGCGCAGCGCGGTCGCGCTCTGCGGCAGCTCGGCCTGCATGTCGTCGTTGCCCCAGAGGTGCTCCAGCGGCAGGCCGCGACGGACCAGCTCCTCGTGGACCGCCCGCGGCGAGCCGGAGTACGTGCCGTACTTGCCGGTGTGGTACACCACCGTGTCGCGCACCGGCAGCCGACGGGCGGCCGGGTAGTCCACGCTCTGCAGCTGGCGCTGGCGGAACCCGGCCCGCTCCTCGGGCAGCAGCACCGAGTCCGACTCCAGCGACAGGCCGTCGTGGTTGCGACGCTCCAGCACTATCCGCTTCCCGCGGGACTCCACCACGACCGGCAGCACGTCGAAGCAGTCCGGGGTCACCAGTGCGGCGGCGTCCGGCAGTTCGGGCACCGGCACCCCGACCGGGCGGAAGGTGACGTGCCAGGTGCCCCGGGAGAGCGGGACCCGGCCGGCGAAGGAGGCCGTCGGGACGGCGGGCAGCGCGGTGCGGAACCGGCCGTCCGAGATCTCCACCGGGTAGGCGTGCTCCTCCTCGCGCCACTCGTGACGGACCACCAGCTCCCAGCGGTGCGCGCCGGGCAGCGGGAACGAGCCGCTGAGCAGGAAGCCGTCGGCGCCGCGCGAGGCCACCTCGTCCACCAGCGGCTGCAGCACCTGGTCGGTGAACTGCAGGTGCCCGTTGGGGGAGGGCTTGGAGTAGAGCGCCCGGCGCTCGGCGACCGGGGCCTGCGGGTTCAGCGCCAGGTGCAGCCGCTCGGGCGCGTTGCGGTCGTCCCAGGCCAGCGGGACGGTGCTGCCGTCGGCGAGCAGCAGCGCGCCGTCCCAGTGGTCGCGGCTGCGCTCGGCGGCGCCCGGGTCCAGCTCGGCCCAGGCCTCGCGGACGGCGGTCAGCTCGGCGACCGGGAGGGCCGCGGTGAACGGCTGGAGCGAGCCGACCGGGGCGCCCAGCTCCAGCGGGAAGGTCAGGTGGCGGTCCGACTCGCTGTGGGTGAGCCGCAGCCGCGCCCCGGCGAAGCTCGGGCCGGAGCGGGCCGCGCCCGAGACCTCCAGCCGGTCCCCGTGCGCGGCCAGGCCGGTCACCCGGGCCTTGACCGTCTCCACCCGGAGGTAGACGAAGTTGTCCCGGACGAAGGGCACGATCCGCACGTCCGGCTCGACCCAGTGCGACGGGAGGAACTCCGCGTTGTCGCTCCACCCGGCCGAGATCCGGCCCTTGTAGACCCCGCCCTTGCCCGCGCCGGCCACCAGGACGCGCCAGTTGCCGTCCTTCCACTGGCCGCGGTGCCGGAGCTTCCTCGGGTCGATGGCGACGGTGAAGCCGGACCAGTCGCAGCTGTACAGGTCGTGGCGGCAGCTCGCGGTGGCCTCGGGGCTGTACGTCGTCTTCATCGGCACCGCGATGACCCGGCGGCCCCTGGCCTCGCGCAGCACCAGGGTGCGGACCATGTCGTGCTTGCCGGCCGCGCCCA
Organism: Kitasatospora sp. NPDC004799; assembly: GCF_040609095.1. Classification (NCBI taxonomy): domain Bacteria; kingdom Bacillati; phylum Actinomycetota; class Actinomycetes; order Kitasatosporales; family Streptomycetaceae; genus Kitasatospora; species Kitasatospora sp. NPDC004799. The sequence goes on along the minus strand of NZ_JBEXJK010000142.1, from coordinate 3,564 downwards.
GCTGCTCGGGGTACGCGTGCCCGGTCAGCCGGAGCTTCCCGTCCTCCCAGGTGCTGGTGTACAGCCGGCTGCGGATGACCAGCGAGTTGTCCAGCTTGAGCACCGAGGCCGGCACGCTCTTGCGCCCGCCGCGCAGGAACGGGTAGTCGGCGTACGGGCGCAGCAGGCCGCGGGCCTGGACGCCGCCGCCGCTCTCGAGCTCGTACGTGATCTGGTCGACCAGCTCGTCCATCCGGCCCGACAGGGTCAGGTGGTACTTCAGCCGCAGCGGCGCGCGCAGCTTGCCGACCTGGTCGGAGCCGATCGCCCGGAGCAGCCGGCCGACGTGCTGGAGGTAGGCGTCCCGGTACTCCTTGTCCCCCTCGACGAGGGAGGTGAAGAACATCGGGATCTCCTCGACGAGGGTGTTCTCGTCGTAGGAGCGCAGGTACTCGGCGAAGCGCGGCTCGGTCTGCTTCATCAGCCAGGCGCGGACCAGCTCGACCGAGGAGACCCGGTCGATCAGCCCCTTGGGGTTGGTGCGCATCTGGGTGATCGACATCTCGCCGACCTCGCGCTCGCGCCAGTGGTAGATCGGCTCGGAGAGCACGTCCACGCTCTTGGCCAGGTAGTGGTGCGGCACGCTGACCGGGGCGTCCTCGTACAGGATGCCCTCGGGGTAGAGCAGGCCGGCCGCGTCGAAGAACGAGCGGCGGTACACCTTGTTCCACGCGGTGCGGTCGGTGACCAGCGCCGGGATCTCGGTGATGTGGGTCTTGAGCCTGGTCTCCTTGAACGGCTTCAGGTGGCCGCCGGACTGGTAGTAGCCCACGGCGCGGAAGCGCAGCACGTTGCCGGTGCAGAAGTCCGAGCCGGTCTCGTCCAGCGTGTTGATCATCAGCTCGTACGCGCTCGGCGGCATCGAGTCGTCGCTGTCCACGAAGCACAGGAACTCGGAGTCCGGGTCGATGTGCCGGATGCCGGTGTTGCGGGCCGCGCCGAGGCCCTTGTTCACCTGCCGGACCAGCCGGAACCGGGAGTCCTGGGCCGCGTACGCCTCGGCGAGCGCCGCGCTGCCGTCCTTCGATCCGTCGTCGACCATGACGCACTCGAAGTCCGTGAAGGTCTGGGCGGCGATCGAGTCGAGGCATTCGACGAGGTAGCGCTCGACGTTGTAGATCGGGACGACGATGGAGAGGCGGGGAGCCATCGGCTACGCAGGCCTTTCTCTGGAGGAGCGTGGCAGCCCGTACGGGGCCTGGCCGCACTTGGACCGGTGCGTACGTGCGCCCCCGATCCTACCTCCGGGGACCTCGCCCACCTGGGGACCACTACCCTGGGCCCGTGCCCTGTTTCAGCGTGATCGTCCCCGTGTACCAGGTCCAGGACTACCTCGCCGAGTGCCTCGAATCGGTGCTCGCCCAGGACGGCCCGGACCTCGAACTGATCGCGGTGGACGACCGCTCCCCGGACGGCTGCGGAGCGCTCCTGGACGGCGCGGCCACCGCCGACGCCCGGATCCGGGTGCTGCACCTGCCGGAGAACGTCGGCCTCGGCCGGGCCCGCAACGCGGGCCTGGAGGTCGCCACCGGGGACTACGTGATCTTCCTCGACAGCGACGACACCCTGACCCCCGGATTGCTGAAGGCCGTCGACGAGCGGCTCACCGCCACGGGTGAACCGGACGTCCTGGTGTACGACTACGCCCGCACCTACGCCGACGGCCGGATCACCCGGGCCGCCTCCGCGCACGTCTTCGGCGCCGCCTCCCCGGACGTCTTCGACCTCGACGCCCGCCCCGACCTGCTCGACCTGCTCCAGGTCGTCTGGAACAAGGCCTACCGCCGCGGCTTCATCGCCGAGCAGGGGCTGGTCTTCCCGGCCGGCTACTACGAGGACACCCCCTGGACGTACCCGGCGCTGCTCGCCGCCGCCCGGATCACCCTGCTCGACCAGGTCGGCGTGCACTACCGCCAGCGCCAGGAGGGCGGCAACATCCTGGCCACCGCCAGCCGCAAGCACTTCGACGTGTTCGCCCAGTACGACCTGGTCTTCGCCTTCCTCGACGGCCGCCCCGACCTGGACCGCTGGCGCCCGGTGGTGTACGGCCGGATGCTGCACCACCTCAACACCGTGGTCTCCAAGCCCGGCCGGGTGCCGCCCGGCGACCGCCGCGAGTACTTCCGCCGGGCCGCCGAGCACTGCGCCCGGCTGCGCCCGGCCGGCTACCGGCCGCCGGCCGGCGTGGACGGCGTGCGCACCGAGCTGCTCAGCCACGGCCGCTACGGCGCGTACCAGGCCGTCCGCGCCCTCGCCAAGGCCCGCCGGCTCGTCAAGCGGTAGGCGTCGGCCCGGCCGGGCCGGACACCGGGCTCGGCCGGGCTGGGCACCGGGCGCTGTTCGTCAAGCGGTGGGCGCGGCCTGACACCCGTTCGGGGGACAGGCCGGTATAACCGGTGGGTGGACTTCCTGACCCGTCTGCCGGTCGTCGGCCCGCTCGTGGCCCGGGTGCTGCGCAGCCGCCCGTACCGGGTGTACGAGTACTTCTCCGCCGCCCGGGGCAACCGGCTGGCCGGCGCCGTCACCTTCTTCGGCTTCCTCGCCCTCTTCCCGCTGCTCACGGTGGGCCTGGCGGTCGCCGCCGCCGCGCTGAGCGACGGCCGGGTGCACGAGCTGCAGGAGCACATCTCCGACCAGCTGCCGGGGATCTCGGACGCGCTCAACCTGCCCGCCCTGGTGGCCAACGCGGGCACCGTCGGGCTGGTCGGCGGGGCGCTGCTGCTGGTCTCCGGCCTCGGCTGGGTGGACACCATGCGCACCTCGATCCGGGACCTGTGGCAGCTGCCCCAGGACGAGGGCAACCCGGTGCTGCGCAAGGCCTGGGACGTCGCGGTGCTGGCCGGCCTCGGCCTGGTGTCGCTGTTCTCGCTGGGCGCCTCCGCCGTCGGGACCACGCTGGCCGGCCGGGTCGCCGACGCGATCGGCCTGGGCAGCGGCTACCTGCTGACCGCGGTCGGCGTGCTGATCGCCATAGCGTGCGACATGCTGCTCTTCGCCTACCTGCTGGCGCCCTTCCCCGGGATCACCGACCAGCGCCGCCGGGACCTGGTGCAGGGCGCGCTGATCGGCTCGGTCGGCTTCGAGCTGCTGAAGCTCCTGCTCGCCTCCTACCTGGGCTCGGTCGCCGGGCGCAGCCTGTACGGGGCGTTCGCCACGCCGGTGGCGCTGCTGCTGTGGATCAACTTCGTCTCCCGGCTGCTGATGTACTGCGTGGCCTGGACGGCGACGGCCGACCCGGTGGCCGCCCGGGACCGGACCAGGGCGCACGGCCGGGCGCTGCTGGAGGCGGCCGACAAGGCGCAGGCGGTGGCCGAGACGGAGGAGGCGGAGCGGGCCGCCCGGGCCGAGCGGAAGGCGGCGGAGAAGGCCGCGGAGAAGAGGGGGAGGGCCCGGCCCCGGGACTGAGGCCGGGCCCTCCCGGTGGTCGGCGGATCAGCCGGGCGAGGTCGGGGGTGGCGCCGGAGGTGGGCTCGGCGGCCGCCCAGAACCGGTCCAGCAGCGGCGCCAGGTAGCCGGACTCCTGCT
>NZ_JBEXJK010000141.1:0-18985 GCF_040609095.1 Kitasatospora sp. NPDC004799 | reverse complement strand
CGACCCGTCAGGAACCGACCCGATCCGGTGATCCGTCAGCGAGCTCATCAGTGTCTCCCTTGATCAGGGTGTCCACCTGATTCATGACACTCCCCCCACACCCGCGCAGCGCCCCGGTGATGTCGGAGTGGGCCGCTAGGGTCTGTGGGTCACGGGGTAGGTCGGGAGAGGGTGGGGCACGTGGGGTTCGAGCGGGTGGCGGGGCTGCCGGGTGGGGTGGTGCACGCGGGGAGCCGGGAGTTCCTGGTGCGGGAGGGGCTGCCGTCGACCGGGGCGTTCCTGGACTTCGAGGTGTTCGGGGCCGGGGAGCTGACGGCGGTCCCGGCGGAGGCCGAGCGGCTGTTCCTCCTCGGGGAGACGGAGTACCGCACGCCGTTCGCCGCCGGCGGCAACCAGGTGCTGCTGGACGGGGTGACCGGCGAGGTGTTCCTGGACAACGGCGGCCCGCGGCGCGACCTGCTGGCCTCCGACCTGGCCGCGCTGGCGGGCCTGGTCCGGGAGGTGGACGCGGTGGCCGAGGCGGCCCGACGGCCGGAGGCGCTGGACGGGCGGCGCGGACCGGCCGTGACGGCCGAGGTGCTGGCGGCGGCCGAGCGGCGGATGCGGGAGATCGATCCCGGGCTGTTCGGCGACAGGTCCGCGCCGCCGCACTGGGGCACCGCGCTGCTGGTACGGGCGCTGGGCTGGGGCGCGCTGCCGGGCGGTCCGGGCGGGCCCGCGTACGAGATAGCCCCGGAGCTGGTGGCGGAGCTGGCGGCGCTGACGGACCAGGACGGCGGCCCCGGCCGGGTGCACCGCTTCAACCCCGAGGAACTGCCCACCGCCCTGGTGCACGGACCGACCCGGCAGCTGCTGACCGAGGTCGGCCTGCCGCTGGGCGGGGCGATGTTCGGGGTGTGCGAGGAGCCGCTGGTCACCATGGGCGAGGCGTACCCCGAGTACTTCGACGGCGAGGAGGAGCGCCCGTACCAGCGGGACTTCCTCGCCCTCGGGGACTGGCCGACCGACCTCACGATCGCCCTGGACGGCGCCACCGGTCGGCTGGAGCTGCCGGACTGGTACGACGACGGCCACCCCGAGGCCTACCTGAACCGCGACCTGTCCGCCCTGCTCTACGCTCTCTGGACGTACGAGCGGCTGCGCGCCGAGTGGGACAGCTGGGACCACGGCCGGGCCCGGGACACCTGGGCGGTGTTCGATCCGCAGTCGCTGCTGAGCGCGGTGGTGGACCGGCTGGTGGAGGCCGTCGACCCGGAGGCGTTCGCCTCGCCCGGCTGCTCCTGGCGGCTGCTCGCCGAGGACGGCCACATGGGCGGCCTGCTGGGCTGAGCGGCCTCGGCCGGGGAGTTCACGGAGCACGCCGGAGAGCGTGGAGCCGACCGCCCGCGCGCTGGTCGGCTTCCACCCGGTGATCGCGCAGGCCGGACAACGTCTGGGACCGGGCCGTGCTCGGCACGCTCATCGCCCCGTTGCGGGCAACGGGAGGCTCGGCAGGCCGGGCGTAGGCTGAGCCGGTTCGATCACTCGATATCTCGATATGGCGGCGAAAGGACAGTCGGGGGATGCGCAGCGATACGGGGGAGCTCTACCGGGCGTTCGCGGAGCGGGAGGCGCGCGGCAACTCGCCGAGCTACCAGGAGCTGGCCGAACACGTCGCCGAGGACGGCCGGTTGTGTGCGCTGCTGGACGGGCTTCCGGCCGCGAAGCGGCAGCCGAACCTGCTGTTCGGCGCGGTCCGGCACCTGGGCGGGCCGGTGACGGAGGGCTGGCCGGCCTTCCGCGACTGGGCGGCGGGGCACTGGGCCGAGGTCTCGGCGACCATGCTGGAGCGGCGGACGCAGACCAATGAGGCGGGCCGCTGCGCCACCCTGCTGCCGCTGCTGGCCGCGTTGCCACAGCCACTCGCCCTGATCGAGGTGGGCGCCTCGGCCGGGCTCTGCCTCTACCCGGACCGCTATCGGTACCGGTACCTGGCCGGGGAGGGGGAAGCGGACGGGCATGGGCGCGAGGCCGTCGCCCCGGTCGACCCGGTCGACCCGTTCGCCGAGTTCGCCGAGTTCGCCGAGTTCGGCGCCGAGGCGAGCCCGGTGACGCTGGACTGCGTGGTGAGCGGCCCGGTGCCGATCCCCGGCTCCCTGCGGGAGCGGCTGCCCGAGGTGGTGTGGCGGGCCGGGATCGACCTCAACCCCTTGGACGTGCGGGCCGAGCAGGACATGCGCTGGCTGGAGTCGCTGGTCTGGCCCGAGCAGACCCACCGGCTGGACCGGCTGCGCGGCGCCGTCCGGGTGGCCCGGGCCGAACCGCCGCTGCTGGTGCGCGGCGATCTCAACGCGACGGTACGGGAGTTGGTGGCGCAGGCCCCGGCGGGGGCCACGCCGGTGGTGTTCCACAGCGCGGTGCTGGCGTACCTGCCGCCGGACGAGCGGGAGGAGTTCGCCGCGACGATGCGCGAGCTGCCCGGGCACTGGATCTCCAACGAGGCGGTTTCTGTGCTGCCGACCGTCGCCCGACGCCTCCCCCGCCCGGCTCCCGCCGGCTCCGGGCTGTTCGCGCTCGCCCTGGACGAGCGGCCGGTGGCCTTCACCGGGCCGCACGGGCAGTCCCTGGACTGGTTCGGCGAGGCGTAGTCGGCTTCAGCGAGGCGTAGTCGGCGGGAGACAGGAACATCGGGGACGGCGGGGGCGGCGGGGACGGCGGGGACGGCGGGGACGGCGGGGAGGACCCGGGCCTGCCGGGGCTGTCCCGGACCACCCCGGACCGTCGCGGACTGCCGGAACGGACCGGGTCCTCGGGCTTGAAGCTGCCGCAACGGCAGCTTCTACCGTCGTGACCGGGGCCGGAGAACCGGCCCCGGTCCACGCGAACGTGCGGACGTGGAGACGAGGAGACGAAGAGACGGGAGGCCGCCATGGCCTGGCCCATCGCCGAGGTGGCGCGGATGTCCGGCGTGACCGCCCGGACGCTCCGGCACTACGACGAGATCGGACTGCTGGCCCCGGCCTGGATCGGCTCTAACGGCCACCGCTACTACGAGGAGCGGCAGTTGCTCCAGCTTCAGCAGATCCTGGTGCTGCGGGCGCTGGGCGTGGGGCTGACCGAGATCGCCCGGATCCTGGGTGATCAGGTGGACGAGCTGGAGGCCCTGCGGGGCCACCGCCGGCGGCTGGTCGCCGAGCGCGACCGGCTCGACGCCCTGGCCGCCACCGTCTCCCGCACGATCGCCGACCTGGAACACGCCCGGAAGGACGGCACGCCCATGGCCATCAACCGCCCCGAGAACCTGTTCGAGGGCATCCAGCCCGACGACGTCGACGCGAGCCTGCGCGACTTCCCCGAGCACGCCGAGGCGGCCCGGCGCGCGACCGCCGCGATGACCCCGGCCGAGATCGAGGCCGGGCAGCGCGAGCGGACCGCCCGCATGATCCGCCTGGCCGAGCTGATGGCGGCCGGCCACCCGGCCGACGCCGAGCCGGTGCAGAGCACGATCGACGAGGAGTACCGACTGCTCAGCACCATCCGGGCGGTCCCGACCGAGGAGTACCTGGCGATCGCCCGTTCCTGCACCGAGAACGAGCAGTGGAGCGCCGCGTACGAGGCCATCGCCCCGGGCCTGGCCGCGTACCAGCGTGCCGCCATGGAGGCGTACGCGGCGGCGCGGCCGGCCTGATCCGGGGCCGGACCGAGGCCAGATCCGAGGCCGGACCGGGGCCGGCCCGGGCCGGACGGGGGAGCCCCCGTAAGGCTCCCCGGCAGGCCGGGCGCCGGGCTGGTTCCTCGTCCGGCCCTGCCCGTCGTCACTCCGTCCGCAGCGCCGTGACCGTCCGGGTGCGGGCCGCCCACGTCGCCGGGAGGGCGGCGCCGAGCAGCGCCAGCGCCAGGCCGCCGGATATCAGCGGCCCCACCACCGACGGGGTGAACACGGCGAGGTCGGTGTCCGGCACCCCGATCCCGGCGGCCCGGGCCATCGCGGGCATCACCCGGTGGTGCACCAGGACGCCGAGCGGGACCCCGATCAGCCCGGCCGCCAGCCCGCTGCCGCAGACCGAGGTGAGCACCATGCCGACGGTCTGCCGCGGTGACATCCCGAGCGCCTTGAGCACCCCGAGGTCGTGCACCCGCTCCCGGGTGTCCAGCAGCACGGTGTTGAGCACTCCGAGCCCGGCCACCACGGAGAGCAACAGCGTGAGGGTGCCCGCCAGGGTGTTCATCGCCAGCAGCACGATGTTGAGTTGTTCCCCGCCGGATTCGGCGCCCAGGCCCATCGGCCGCACGGCCTGGTCCAACCCGTCGGCGTAGGCCCGCGCGTCGGTGCCCGGGGCGAGGTCGATGTGGAAGACGAGCGCCTCGGCCTGGACCGTGCCGCCGAACGGAGCCAGCGTGGCCCGGTCGGTGTACACCACGTCGCTGGTGGCCAGCACCTCGCCGGTGATCTTCGCCGGGGTGCTGCGCCCGTGGTCGGTGAGGGTGACGGTGTCACCGACCTTCGCCTGGTTGGCCCGTAGGTAGGCGGCGGCCACCACCACCTCGCCGGGAGCGCGGAACCAGCGGCCGGAGACCAGCTGGAAGCCGCTCCAGGAGGCGTCGCCGCCGAACGCGACCACCTCGGAGCGCCCGGTGTTCCCGGCCAGGGCGACCGGGGTCGGGACGCTGCTGTACCAGGCCCGGGTGCCCGGACGGGAGTCGATCGCCTCGGCCACCGCCGCCTCGTCCACCTGGTCGACGGGCGGTGCGGTGCCCTCGATCGGTGCCCGGACCACCACCGTGCCGGCACGGTCGGCCGTCAGGCCCTCCTGCAGGGCGCCCAGCGAGAGCGTCAGACCGACGCAGAGGGTGACCCCGACCGTGCCGAGTGCCACGGCGGCGCCGGTGGTCGCCGAGCGGCCCGGCCGGTTGAGCGGGGAGGCCAGCCCGAGGCTGAGCGCCCGCGGCACCGGCAGCCGACCGATCAGGTCCTGCACCCGGGACAGCCGGCCCGCCGTGCCGGCCCCGCCGGCCGTACCGCGGGCGGCCGCCCGCTTGGCGCCCGGCGCCGTCCGGCCGATCGCGAGCGCCTCCACCGTCCGCAGCCGGCCGGCCCGCAGCGCGGGCACCACGGCGGCGCCCGTCACGGCCCCCAGCGCCGCCACCGCGACCACGGCGTCCACCCAGAGCGGGATGCCGAGCAGCCCGCCGCGCAGGGCCTTGTGGGCCAGCCCGAGGACCGGTACGGACAGCAGGTTGCCGACGAGCACGCCGAGCGCCGTGCCGATCCCGGCGGGGATCAGCGCCTGGCCGACGTAGGCGCGCGCCACCTGGGCCGGGGTGAAGCCCAGCGCCTTGAGGATGCCGATCCGCCGGGTGGCGGCGCTGACGGCGCCGCTGACCACGACGGCGATGATCAGCACCGACATGGCCAGACCGAGCACTCCGAAGGCGGTGACGAACGGGACGAAGGTCGAGGCCGTCCGGTTCGCCTCCGCCCGGGCGGGCCGGTAGGAGGTGGCCCTGAGGAGTGCCTCGCCCGGCACCGCGGCGGCCAGCGCGGCACGGTCGGCCTCCACCTCGGCGTCGCTGCCGGCCCGGGCGAAGCGGTAGAGGTACTGGGCGGCGGGCGCCGTGCCGGGCGCCGCCAGCCCGGCCGCCTGCTCCGGGGCGACCCAGCCGTCCGCGCTCCAGGAGACCGAGGCCGCCAGACCGACGACCTTGAGCGTCGGGCGCCCCGGCAGCTCGGGGAACTCCATGCTGTCGCCGACCGCCAGCGGGGAGTGCCCGTCCAGGATCACCACCTCACCGGGGCCCGCCACCCAGCGGCCGTCGGTGATCCGCAGGCCGTCCAGCGGGCCGTCCTGGGGGCGGCCGACCAGCGTCATCGGCGGCAGCGGGCTCCCGGCCGGCGGGATCCTGGTGCCGGGCCCGGAGCGCGGCCGCACGCTCACCGCCTGGTAGGGGCCGGCCAAGGCCGTCACCCCGGGCACGTGGGCCGTCGCGGCGAGCTGGTCGGGGCTCGCCCTCGCCCGGTCGTACAGCACGTTGAGGTGGGCGCCGCGCTGGTCGGCGAACGAGCGCTGGTACGGGCCCTGGGCGGCGACCAGCAGCCCGAGCGCGAGGATGCACGCCGTCACGGACATCATCGTGGTGAGCACCATCACCAGGGTCTGCACCCGCCGGCGGCCGACCCCGGCGCGCACCACCTTGCCGAGCGCGCTCATCGGCCACCGCCCGGGGACGGTGCGACCGCCGTGTCCCGGACCAGCCGGCCGTCGAGCAGTTCGACCGTCCGGTCGGCGCAGGCCTCGGCGAGCGCGGTGTCATGGGTGACCAGCAGGATCGTCTGGCCCTCCGTGTGGAGCCCGCGCAGCAGGTCGCGGACGTCGGCGGCCGAGGCGGTGTCCAGCGCCCCGGTGGGCTCGTCGGCCAGCAGCAGCGGCGGACGGTTCATCAGCGCCCGGGCCACCGCGACCCGCTGGCGCTCGCCGCCGGAGAGCCGGCCGGGGAAGGCCTTGGCGTGCCGGGCCACCCCCAGCCGCTCCAGCAGCTCCCCGGCCCTGGCCCGGGCCCGCTCCCGCCGCATCCCGGCCAGCTGGGCCGGGAGCAGCACGTTGTCCTCCGCGTTCAGGTCGTCCAGCAGGTTGAAGAACTGGAACACCATGCCGATCCGCGCCCGCCGGTACTCGGCCAGCGCGGCCTCGCCGAGCCGGTGCACGGCCACGCCGTCCACCTCCACCTCGCCCTCGCTCGGGCGGTCGAGGCCGGCGATCAGGTTCAGCAGGGTGGACTTGCCGCTGCCCGAGCGGCCGAGCACGGCCAGTGCCTCGCCGGCCCGGACCTCCAGGTCGAGCCCGGCCAGGGCGGGGCGGGCGGCGTCGGATCGGTCGTACGTCCTGCTGACGCCGCGGATCCGGATGATCGGCGCGTTCACGGGCCCTCCACGGTTCGAGGTCCGGCACCGGGAACCCCGGGCCGGCTGACGGGACATGACGCTACGAATCCGCGGCGGGGTGTCGACAGCCGTCTGGACGGCCTCTTGGGGGTGTATCCAGATACACCCTGAACTGGGTGTTCAGGCCTAGAGCGCCGCGGGCCCCGGCCGGGCAGACTGACCCATCGAAAGATCGGAACCGGGGCCCGCGGGGGGCTCCGGGGCCGCGGCTTCGGGGCCTCCGGACGGGGGCCGCGGAAGGGAAAGGGGGCGCGTCATGAACGCGGGAGCGCTGAGCGGGCTGGCCCTGCGGGTCGGCCGGGCCTGTGCGGACGGGGTGCGCGCCTGGTACGCGGTGACGCTGGCCGTGACGGGCTTCCTGGCGCTGCTGGCCGGGCCGGTCCTGCTGGCCGCCGCGCTGTTCGGGCCGGAGGAGTCCCGGGGCGTCCACCCGGGCGGGCCGCTGATCCTGGCGGTGCCGATGGCGCCGGTCGCCGTCTGGGCGCTCTGCTGGGCCACCGGGGGCGGCGGCCGGGCGGTCGGCGCCGCGCTGTTCGCCCCGGGGGCGGTGGCGCTGATGGCGACGCAGATCTACGGCGGTGCCGCGCCCGGCGGCCGGGTCGGCTCGGTCTGGCTGGCGCCCTCGCTGCTGGTGCTCGGGCTGTTCGGTGCCCGCTGGATCGCGACGGAGAGCAGGCGGACGGTCGGGAAGTGGAGCGGGCGGCCGATCCCGGTGCCGTACCGCCGGCCGGTCGGTGCCGGGCCCTGGCGGCGGCTGCGGGCCGGCGGCTGGCTCGCCGACCCGGCGACCTGGCGGGACTTCGCCTGGACGCTGCTCACCGGCGCCGTCGTGCTGGTCACCGGCGCGATCGTCCTGCTGGCCCCGGTCGCCCTGGAGGTCTTCGGCCGGGACGGGCAGTTCTTCTCCCTGGGCGTCGTCTACGCGACGGGCCTGACCGTCGCCCCGCTGGCCGTCCTGTGGGCCGCCCCGCCGGCCCTGCGGATCCACGAGAAGGCCGCCCGGGCCCTGCTCGGGCCCTCCCGGCGGGCCGAGCTCGCCCGCCAGGTCAGCCATCTCGCGCGGACCAGGGCGGACACCATCGACGCCGGCGCGGCCGAGCTGCGCCGGATCGAGCGGGACCTGCACGACGGGGCGCAGGCCCGGCTGGTGGCACTGGGCATGCTGCTGACCGTGGCCGAGCAGCTGAAGGACGACCCGGACGCCCTCGGGCCGCTGCTGGCCGAGGCCCGGCTGTCCTCGGTGAAGGCGCTCGGCGAGCTGCGGGACCTGGTCCGCGGCATCCACCCCCCGGTGCTCGCCGACCGCGGCCTGGCCGACGCGGTGCAGGCGACGGCGCTGGACCTGCCGCTGCCGGTCGCCTTCACCGGCTCCCTCCCCGGCCGGGCGCCCGCCCCGGTGGAGTCGGCCGCCTACTTCGCGGTGACGGAACTGCTGGCCAACGCGGTGAAGCACGCCGGGGCCTCGCGGGTGTGGATCGAGATGGGGCACAGTGACGGGCTGCTGCGGATATCGGTCACCGACGACGGGCGCGGTGGCGCCGACCCGTCCCGGGGAACCGGCCTCAGCGGAACCGAACGCCGACTGGCCGCCTTCGACGGGGTGCTCGCGATCAGCAGCCCGCCCGGCGGGCCGACCATCGTGAACCTGGAGATCCCGTGCGCGTTGTCATCGCCGAAGACCTCTTCCTCCTCCGGGACGGCCTGACCCGGCTGCTGGAGGCCAACGGCATGAAGGTCACCGCGGCGGTGGAGGACGGCGAGCAACTGCTCGCCGCGGTGGCCGCGGACCGCCCCGACATCGCCGTGGTGGACGTCCGGCTGCCGCCGGGCTTCACCGACGAGGGGCTGCGCGCCGCGCTGGCGGCCCGCCGGGCCCACCCGGGCCTGCCCGTCCTGGTGCTGTCGCAGTTCGTGGAGCAGCTGTACGCGCGCGAGCTGCTGGCCGGCAGCACCGGCGGGATCGGCTACCTGCTCAAGGACCGGGTGATGGACGGCACCCAGTTCATCGACGCCGTACGGCGGGTCGCCCAGGGCGGCACCGCGATGGATCCGGAGGTGATCACCCGGTTGCTCACCCACAACTCCTCGGCCGGCCCGGTCTCGACCCTCTCCCCGCGCGAGCGGCAGGTGCTGGCGCTGATGGCGGAGGGCCGGTCCAACGCGGCGATCGCCCAGCAGCTGGTGATCACCGAGCGGGCGGTCGCCAAGCACACCGCGTCGATCTTCGTCCGGCTCGACCTCCAGCCCTCCGACGACGACAACCGCCGGGTCCTGGCCGTCCTGGCCTACCTCAACAACTCCTGAAAGGGGCCGCCACCGCCCGTACACCGACATCACCCTCCGTGCGACGGCGCCACCTCCCGCACAGCGGACCCGACCCGCACAGCGGCGCCACCATCGCACGGTGGCATCACCACTCCACAACTTGATAGATCACCGACAAGTGGCGAGTGGCCCTCCGCGGCAGGGGGCTCGCATGCCGCGGAACGGGTCAATTAGGCTGGTGGGGTGCTCATCCTTGTTCGCCGCCGCCATGTGGACCTGCTCCGCGTGACGACCATGTCCTGTCGACGCTCCGGCTGAACCTCGCGCCACCCACCCTCAACGGCGGCCCCTGCCCGGCCGCCACCACCTCCCGGCTCCCGGAGCACCCGCCGCACGAGGCGCTGCTCCGTCCGTCCCCGGTCGACCACCGGGACCAGCCGGACGAGACCCAGCGGATGTCACACATGACGCAGCAGTACACGCCCATATCCGAGACCGCCAGCGGCTCCACCCCCGCGGACTCCCTCCCGGTGATCGACCTCTCGCTCGCCGACGGCAGTCCGGAGGACCGCCGCCGCCTGCACGACGCGCTCCGCTCCGCGGCCACCGGCGTCGGCTTCTTCCAGCTCGTCGGCCACGGCGTCACCCCGGAGGAAACCGCCGCGCTCACCCGGGCCATGCGCGCCTTCTTCGCGCTCCCCGAGGCCGACCGGCTCGCCGTGAGCAACCTCAACTCCCCCCACTACCGGGGCTACACCCGCACCGGTGACGAGCGCACCGGCGGCAGCCAGGACTGGCGCGACCAGCTGGACATCGGCGCCGAGCTGCCTCCGCACGTCCCCGGCACCGGCGAGCCCCCGTACTGGTGGCTGGAGGGGCCCAACCAGTGGCCCGAGGCGCTGCCCGAGCTGCGCACCGCCGCGCTCGGCTGGATCGACCACCTGGGCGAGGTCGCCCGCCGTCTGCTGCACGAGCTCCTCACCGCGATCGGCGCCCGCCCCGACTTCTACGACGAGGCTTTCGCGGGCCACCCCCACCTGCGCCTCAAGCTGGTCCGCTACCCCGGCAGCGCCCCGGACGGCGCCGGCCAGGGCGTCGGCACCCACAAGGACTACGGCTTCATCACCCTGCTGCTGCAGGACACCGTCGGCGGGCTCCAGGTCGAGCGCGAGGACGGCACCTTCCTGGACGTCCCACCGCTCGACGGCGCGTTCGTCGTCAACCTCGGCGAGCTGCTGGAGGTGGCCACGGACGGTTACCTCAAGGCCACCAGTCACCGCGTGGTCAGCCCGCCCGGCGCCCGCGAGCGCTTCTCGGTGCCGTTCTTCTACAACCCCCGCCTCGACGCCCACATCGCGCCGCTGGACTTCCCCCTCGCGCACCACGCCCCCGGCGCCACCGAGGACCCGGACAACCCGCTCTTCGCCGACTTCGGCCTCAACGAGTGGAAGGGCTATACCCGGGCCCACCCCGAGGTCACCCGCCGCCACCACGCCGCCCTCGCCTGACCCGAGGCACCCGCCGCCGGACGGCCCTGCCCGACCCGTGCCCGCCCGACGCCCCTGCCCGCAGCCGGACCTCCGGCGAACGGCAGGGGCGTCGGCGCATCCAGGGAACGCCCCACCCCCGTCGGTGGACCGGCACGGGCGGCACTGTCACACTGCTGCTGTCACAGCAGGAGTGTGCCAGTGCAGCAGGAGGCGGCAGATGGGGGAGCACGGCGGGGCGGCGGCCGGGCCGCGGCTGACCGTGGACGAGCTGGCGGCGCGCGCCGGGGTGACGGTGCGGACGGTGCGGTTCTACGGGACGAAGGGCCTGCTGCCGCCGCCGGAGCTGGGTCCGCGGCGGGTGGGGCTGTACGGCGCCGCGCACCTGGACCGGCTGGAGCTGATCGAGGAGCTGCAGCGGCAGGGGCTGACGCTGGCCGCGATCGAGCGGTACCTGGCGCGGCTGCCGCAGGACAGCACGCCGCTGGACCTGGCGATCCACCGCGCGCTGGTGGCGTCCTGGACGCCGGAGACGCCGGAGGAGGCCACCCGGGCGCAGTTGGAGCGCCGGGCCGGTCGGGGGCTGACGGAGGAGCAGGTCGAGCGGCTCGCCGCGATGGGGGCGCTGGAGCGGACCGGGGATCCGGAGGTGTTCCGGGTGGATCCCGGGCTGCTACCGCTGGGCGTGCGGATCCTGGACGTGCCGATCCCCCTGGAGACGCTGCTGGCCGCCCGGGCGGTGGTGCTGGAGCACAGCCGGGCGACGGCACGGGAGCTGCAGCGGCTGTTCCGCGAGACGGTGTGGAAGCCGTACCGGGAGAGCGAGCCCGAGCCGGCCGAGCTGGCCCGGATGCGGGCGCTGACGGACCACATCCAGCCGATGGTGGCGCAGGCCCTGGTCACGGCCTTCCAGCGGTACCTGCGGGAGGAACTGGGCGAGGAACTGCGCCAGGAGCAGGAGCCAGAGCAACAGCAGGAACAGTGAGCAGGACCGGTGAGCACGCCCCCCGGTGAGGCCGCGCACCGCACGGCCTCACCGGAATCCGGCAACTCGGCAACTCGGCAACCGGCAGCCCGGCAACCGGTCAGTCCGTGAAGGTCCGCCCCTCGGCCGCCACCCGCTCCAGCAGCGCCGGCGGCGCGAACCGCTCGCCGTACGCGGCGGCGAGTTCGCGGGCGCGGGCCACGAACCCGGCCGGTCCGCCCTCGTACCCGTTGATGTACTGGAACACGCCGCCCGTCCAGGCCGGGAAGCCGATGCCGAGGATCGAGCCGACGTTGGCGTCGGCGACCGAGGTCAGCACGCCCTCCTCCAGGCAGCGCACCGAGTCCAGCGCCTCGCTGAACAGCATCCGCTCCTTGAGGTCCTCGAACGGGACGTCGGCGGGGGAGCCGGAAGCGGCACCGCCGAAGTGCTCCAGCAGCCCCGGCCAGAGCCGCCCGCGCCTTCCGTCCTCGCCGTACTCGTAGAAGCCCGCGCCGCCGCTGCGTCCCGGGCGGCCGAACTCGTCGACCATCCGGTCGACCACCGCGTCCGCCGGGTGCGGCGTCCAGGTGCCGCCGACGGCCTCCACCGAGCGCCGGTACTCGTCGCGGATCTTGCGCGGCAGGGTCAGGGTGAGCTCGTCCATCAGGGAGAGCACCTTGGCGGGGTAGCCGGCCTGGGCGGCGGCCTGCTCGATGCTGGCCGGGTGGACGCCCTCGCCGACCGTGGCGACGCCCTCGTTGAGGAACTGGCCGATCACCCGCGAGGTGAAGAAGCCGCGCGAGTCGTTGACCACGATCGGGGTCCGGTCGATCTGCCGGACCAGGTCGAAGGCGCGGGCCAGGGCCTCGTCCCCGGTCTGCGGGCCGCGGATGATCTCGACCAGGCGCATCTTGTCGACCGGCGAGAAGAAGTGCAGCCCAATGAAGTCGGCCCGGCGCTCGACGCCCTCGGCGAGCAGGCCGATCGGCAGGGTGGAGGTGTTGGAGCAGAGCAGCGCGTCGGGGGCGACCACGCCCTCGATCTCCTGGAACACCTTGTGCTTGAGCTCGGTGTTCTCGAAGACCGCCTCGATCACCGCGTCGCAGCCGGCCAGGTCGGCGGCGTCGCCGGTGGGGGTGATCCGGGCCAGCAGCTCGTCGCGCTTCGCCTCGGTGGAGCGGCCGCGCGCGACGGCCTTGTCCAGCAGCCCCTCGGAGTAGGCCTTGCCGCGCTCGGCGGCCTCGACGCTGACGTCCTTGAGCACGACCTCGATGCCGGCCTTGGCGCAGGCGTAGGCGATGCCCGCGCCCATCATCCCGGCGCCGAGCACCGCGACCTTGCGGACCAGCCGCTTCTCGACGTCCTTCGGGCGCCCGGCGCCGGAGTTGACCGCCTGCATGTCGAAGAACAGCGCCTGGATCATGTTCTTGCTGGTCTGCCCGCAGGCCAGCTCGGTGAAGTAGCGGGCCTCGACCGCCATCGCCGTGTCGACGTCCACCTGGGAGCTCTCCACCGCCGCGGCCAGCACGTTGCGCGGGGCCGGGTAGGGCGCGCCGTTCAGCTGCTTGCGCAGGTTGGCCGGGAAGGCGGGCAGGTTGGCGGCGAAGGCCGGGGTGGCCGGGGTACCGCCGGGGATCTTGTAGCCCTTGACGTCCCAGGGCTGGACGGCGGTCGGGTTGGCCTCGATCCAGGCGCGCGCCCGGGCGGCCAGCTCCTCGGGGGTGTCGACCAGTTCGTGCACCAGTCCGTGCTCCAGCGCCTGCGCCGGGCGGTACTGGCGGCCCTGGAGCAGGAACTTCAGCAGGGCGTCGGTGATGCCGAACAGCCGGACCGTACGGACCACCCCGCCGCCGCCCGGCAGCAGGCCGAGGGTGACCTCGGGCAGGCCGATCCGGCTGGCGGGGGTGTTCAGCGCGATCCGGTGGTGGCAGGCGAGGGCGATCTCCAGACCGCCGCCGAGCGCGCTGCCGTTGACGGCGGCGACGACGGGCTTGCCGAGGGTCTCCAGGGTGCGCAGCGCGCGCTTGATCCGCATCGACTTCTCGAAGACGGCCCCGGCGTCCTCCGGGCGGGCGGCGGAGAGCATCCGCAGGTCTCCCCCGGCGAAGAAGGTCTTCTTGCCGGAGGTGATCACCACCCCGCGCAGCGCGTCGGCGGAGGCGAGTTCGGCCAGCCGCCCGACCGCGGTCTCGAAGTCGGCGGTGAAGGCGTCGTTCATGGTGTTGACGGACTGGGTGGGGTCGTCGAGGACGAGGGTGACCACCCCGTCCTGGTCCTGCTCCCAGCGGATGGTGGTGGTGTCGCTCATCAGGTAACTCCAGGTCTGGGAGGGGAGGTCAGATGCGCTCGACGATGGTGGCGATGCCCATGCCGCCGCCCACGCAGAGGGTGATCAGGCCGTAGCGCTGGTCGCGCCGCTCCAGTTCGTCGATCACGGTGCCGAGCAGCATCGCCCCGGTGGCGCCGAGCGGGTGGCCGAGCGCGATCGCGCCGCCGTTGACGTTCACCTGGTCGTGGCGGAAGCCGAGTTCGCGGATGAAGCGGAGCGCGACGGCGGCGAAGGCCTCGTTGATCTCGACCAGGTCGATGTCGGCGGCGGTGAGTCCGGCCTTGGCGAGCGCCTTGCGGGTGGCCGGGGCGGGGCCGGTGAGCATGATGGTCGGCTCGGAGCCGGAGACGGCGGCGGAGACGATCCGGGCGCGCGGGCGCAGCCCGTACCGCTCGCCGACCTCGCGGTTGCCGATCGCGACGAGCGCGGCGCCGTCCACGATGCCGGAGGAGTTGCCCGCGTGGTGGACGTGGTCGATGGCCTCGACCCAGTGGTACTTCTGGAGGGCGACGGCGTCGAAGCCCCCGGCCTCGCCGATGGCGGCGAAGGAGGGCTTGAGCCCGGCCAGCGTCTCGACGGTGGTGCCGGGGCGGATGAACTCGTCGCGCTCCAGCACGACCAGGCCGTTGCGGTCGCGCACCGGGACGACCGAGCGGTCGAACAGGCCGTCCGCCTGGGCCTTGGCGGCGCGGGCCTGGGACTCGGCGGCGAAGGCGTCCACGTCGGTGCGGGAGAAGCCCTCGATGGTGGCGATGAGGTCGGCGCCGATGCCCTGCGGGGCGAAGTTGGTCTCGTAGGCGGTCATCGGGTCGGCGAACCAGGCACCGCCGTCGGAGGCCATCTTCACCCGGGACATCGACTCCACGCCGCCGGCCAGGACCAGGTCCTCCCAGCCGGAACGGACCTTGGCGGCGGCCAGGTTGACGGCTTCCAGGCCGGAGGCGCAGAAGCGGTTCTCCTGGACGCCGGCGACGGTGTCGGGCAGGCCGGCCGCGACGGCGGCGATCCGGGCGATGTCGGAGCCCTGGTCGCCGACCGGGCTGACCACGCCGAGCACGATGTCGTCGATCGCGGCCGGGTCCAACTCGGGGAAGCGGCTGCGCAGTTCGTGGATCAGTCCGACGACCAGGTCGATCGGCTTGGTGCCGTGCAGCGAGCCGTTGGCCTTGCCCCGGCCGCGCGGGGTGCGGATCGCGTCGTAGACGTACGCTTCGGTGGTCACGGTGGGAACGCCTTTCAGGGCAGGGGGGGTTGAGGGGAGCGCTCAGCCGAGGATGGAGCGGCCGACGATCTCCTTCATGATCTCGGTGGTGCCGCCGTAGATGGTCTGGATGCGGCCGTCGGTGAACGCCCGGGCGACCGGGAACTCGCTCATGTAGCCGTACCCGCCGTGCAGTTGGAGGCAGCGGTCGGCGGTGCGCTTCTGCAGCTCGGTGGCCCACCACTTGGCCATCGAGGCGTCCGCCGGGGTGAGCGCCCAGCGGTTGTGCTCGGTGATGCAGCGGTCCACGAAGGCGCGGGTGACGGCGCACTCGGTGGCCAGCTCGGCGATCTCGAAGCGGACGTGCTGGAGCTTGGCGAGCGGGCGGCCGAACGCCTCGCGCTGCTTGACGTAGTCGGTGGTGATCTCGACCAGGTACTCGGCGCCGGCGATCGCCGCCGCGGCGATGGTGAGCCGCTCCTGGGCGAGGTTCTGCATCAGGTGGACGAAGCCGCCGTTGAGCTCGCCGATCAGGTTCTCCTTCGGCACCCGGACGTCCTCGAAGAACAACTCGGCGGTGTCCTGGGCCTTCTGGCCGATCTTGTCGAGGTTGCGGCCGCGCTCGAACCCGGGCGTGCCGCGCTCGACGGCCAGCAGGCTCAGCCCGTGCGCGCCGCCCTCGGGGGTGGTGCGGGCGACCACGATCACCAGGTCGGCGAGGATGCCGTTGGAGATGAAGGTCTTGGCGCCGTTCAGCAGGAAGTGGTCGCCCTGGTCGACCGCCTGGGTGCGGATGCCCTGGAGGTCGGAGCCGGTGCCGGGCTCGGTCATCGCGATCGCGGTGATCAGCTCGCCCGAGCAGAAACCGGGCAGCCAGCGGCGCTTCTGCTCCTCGGTGGCGAGCGAGGTGAGGTACGGGCCGATGATGTCGTTGTGCAGGCCGATCGCCAGGCCGGAGGCGCCGGCCCGGGCGAACTCCTCGGCCAGCACGGCGGCGTAGCGGAAGTCCGGGGTGCCGCCACCGCCGTACTCCTCGGGGACGGCGAGGCCGAGCAGGCCCTGGCGACCGGCCGCGAGCCAGGCGGAACGGTCGACGATGCCGGCCTTCTCCCAGCGGTCGTAGTGCGGCAGCACCTCCTTGGCCAGGAAGGCCCGCACGGTGGCCCGGAAGTCGTCGTGCTGCTCGGTGAAGATCTCGCGCTGCAACGCTACTCTCCTTGCTCTGCCGAAGGGTTGGCCGAAGGGTCGAGGGAGGGGACGCCCCAGTCCCGGGCCACCTCGGCGGTGTCCGCGCCCGGTCGGGCCGGCGGGCGGCGCAGGGCGCCCGGGGTGGCGGAGAAGCGCGGGGCGGGGGCGGGCTGGGTGACGCCGTCCGCCTCGACGTACGTCCCGCGCGCCGACAGGTGGTCGTCCGCCGCAGCCTGACGCATCGTCAGCACCGGTTCCACGCAGGCGTCGGAGCCCGCGAAGACGGCCTCCCACTCGGCCCTGGTCCGGGTGGCGAAGCGGGCGGCGATCCGGGCGCGCAGCTCGGGCCAGCGGGCGAGGTCGTACTGGCCGGGCGCGTCCGGGCCCAGCTCCAGCAGCCGGGCGAACTCCGCGTAGAAGCGCGGCTCCAGCGCGCCGACGGCCAGGTGGCCGCCGTCGGCCGCCCGGTAGACCGCGTAGAACGGCGCGCCGCCGTCCAGCAGGTTGACGCCCCGGCGGTCCTGCCAGTGACCGGCCGCGAGCAGGCCCCACAGCATGCTGCCGAGGTGCGCCGCGCCGTCCACGATCGCGGCGTCGACCACCTGGCCGGCGCCGGTGGCGCGGGCGTGGTGCAGCCCGGCGAGCAGGCCGACGACCAGGTAGAGCGAGCCGCCCGCGTAGTCGCCCAGCAGGTTGGCCGGGATGCCGGGGGGCTCCTCGGCCCCGCCGGGCGCCGCCACCATCCCGAGCACCCCGGCGACCGCCGCGTACCCGAGGTCGTGCCCGGCGGTGGCCGCCCGGGGGCCGTCCTGCCCCCAGCCGGTCATCCGCCCGTACACCAGCGCCGGGTTGCGCGCCAGGCAGGCCTCGGGCCCGACCCCGAGCCGCTCCGCGACGCCCGGCCGGTAGCCCTCGATCAGCAGGTCGGCCCGCTCGACCAGGTCCAGCACCCGCCCGGGGCCCTCGGGGGACTTCAGGTCGATCAGTACCGAGCGCTTGTTGCGGTTGCTGAGGTCGTACGCCGGGTCGGTGCCGAGCGGCGAGGGCTCCGGCCGGTCCACCCGCACCACGTCCGCCCCGAGGTCCCCCAACAGCATCGCCGCGAACGGCCCCGGCCCGATCCCGGCGAGCTCCACCACCCGCACACCCGCCAGCGGCCCCCCGGCCGCCGGCGCACTGCTCGCGTCACCCACTGGCTGCTGAACCCTTCCCGACGGGTTTGACAGTAAAGCTGTAACACTCGGGATGATAGGCAAGCGACCCGCCGGTAACAAGACCTCCGAGGTCGCGGTGACCCGCCACGGGCGGCCCGTCCACTTCCGGATCGGCACGGAAATCGAGCGGCGACTGTCGAAGTAATGGTCTATCTTGCGGTGATCTATTACGCGAGACGCCGGGGGAAGCCGCATGACCACCACCGACCGTACTGACCACGCCGCCCGCACCGCCCACACCGACCGCACCGACCGCACCGTCGTCGCCGTTTCCGAGCGGCTGGTGCTGACGCGGCCGCAGGAGGGGGATGTGGAGGCGGTGTTCGCGATCCACGGGGATCCGGAGACCAACCGGTACAACCCGAACGGGGCGCAGCGGGACCGGGCGGCGAGCCGGGAGATGCTGGACGGGTTCGTCGCCGACTGGGTGCGGGACGGGGTGGGGTACTGCACCGTCGCCACCAGGGAGGACCCGGGGACGGTGATCGGGTTCGCCGGGCTGTACCTGCACACCCTGGACGGGGAGCGGGTGTTCAACCTCTACTACCGGTTCCGGCCGTCCGCCTGGGGCCTGGGGTACGCGGCGGAGGCGGCGCGGGCGGCGATGGCCGAGGCGCTGCCGCGCCACCCCGGCGTCCCGGTGATCGCCCTGATCCACGCCGACAACCTGCCCTCGCGCCGGCTCGCCGAGCGGCTCGGCCTGGTCGCCGACCCGGACGGCCGCACCGACGAGGAGGACCGGCTGATCCACCGGATGGTCTGAGGCCGGGAGGAGAAGATCCCCCGCCGGGGGGAGGGGGATCGCGCGCCGGGCGGAGGTCGCGGCCCCGGGTACGGCGGGACGGTGGGGGCATGAGGATGAACGAGCACGTGGTGCGGGCCGGGGCAGCGTGGACGGCGGTGGCAGCGACCGTGCCCTACCTGACGCTGAAGGCGCTCTGGCTGACCGGGCACCCGGTGGGCGCGGACGACCCCGCCGAGCTGGACCGGCTGTGGCTGGTGAACCTGCTGACCTTCGGCATGGACGCGATCGCCGTGGCACTGGCGCTGGCCTTCGTCCGCCCGTGGGGGCGGCGGGCGCCCGCCGGGCTGGTGGCGTTCCCGATGTGGGTGGCGACCGGGCTGCTCGGCACGATCCTGGTCGCACTGCCGCTGTACCTGCTGAGCGTCCTGGTGCTCGGCCCGGAGGACGGCGGCCAGGACGACAAGGGCCTCGGCGGCTGGGTCTTCCCCGTCGTGTACGGCGGCTTCGCCATCCAGGGCGTCGCCCTGATCACCGCCTTCGCGCTGTACGCCCGCCGGCGCTGGCCCGGGCTGCTGCGGGAGCGCATCGGCGACCTGCCCGACTCCCCCACGCTGACCGTGCAGCGCGCCCTCGCCTGCGTCGCCGCGCTGCTCGCCGCGGGCGTCGCGGC
>NZ_JBEXJK010000140.1:0-19039 GCF_040609095.1 Kitasatospora sp. NPDC004799 | reverse complement strand
AACCACGCGGCCCCATCGAGACCGAAGCAGCCCGCCGCCTCGCCGACGACCTCAAGCACCAGTAGTCACCCGATTACCCAACACTCTCTCAGGCGGAGCGCGCGGCGAGGTCCTCCAGGGCGCGGACGGCGCGGTCGGCGTCGTCGGCGGCGACGAACAGGTGGTCGTGGTGGAAGCCGGCCACCACGTTGCAGCTGATGCCCTCCTCGGCGAGCCGACCGGACACGGCGGCGGTCAGCCCGACGGCCTCCAGTGCCGAGTGGATCCGCAGGGTGATCCAGGCCGCCACGTACTCGTAGCGCAGGCCGAGCGCGTCCGCCTCCTCCTGGGCGACCACCATCGTCACCCCCTCGGGCTCGGCGACGGTCACCACCGGCCGCATGCCGGCGGGCACCCGGGCGGGGAGCGTGCAGTAGACGTACCGCCCCGGGTTGAGCTGCGGGCTCATCCCGCGCAGCAGCGTCGCAAGGTCTCGTTCAGCGGCCATGCCCGTCACCGTAGCGGCTGGACGGGGGACGCGTCGTGCTCCGTGGGCGTGTCGGAATCCGTTGACGAGCGACAGTCGCCGATATATCGTCGAGCTATCGAGACAGTGACTCGACTGCCTCGTCGACCCATCGCAGACGCGAGGAGGTGGGCGCGATGCGCTCAGAACGTCAGGGACGGCGGTTCCGCTGGGAGGACCCGCGCGGTGGTGGTGGTGGCGGCGGCCGGCGTCGCGGGCCGGGCCCGGAGTTCCGGGGGATGCCCGGGGAGGGCTTCGAGGGCCGCGAGGCGTTCGGCGGGTTCGGTCCGCCGTTCGGTGGCGGCGGCCCCGGCCGGCCGATGGGCGGCCCGTTCGGGCACGGCTTCGGCGGGCACGGCGGCCGGCGCGGGGGCCCGCACCCGCGGCGCGGCGGACGGGCCCGGCGCGGTGACGTCCGGGCCTCGCTGCTGGCGCTGCTCAAGGAGCGGCCGATGCACGGCTACGAGATGATCGCCGAGATCACCGAGCGGACCGGCGGGGCCTGGCGGCCCAGCCCGGGGTCGATCTACCCCAACCTCCAGCTGCTGGAGGAGGAGGGCCTGATCACGGCGGAGGAGATCGGCGGCAAGCGGCTGGTCTCGCTCACCGAGGCGGGCCGGGCCGAGGCCGACGCCGGACCGGCCGAGCCGTGGGCGGAGGCCGGCCGGGAGGTCGACTGGGAGGCCGTCCAGGAGGTCGGCCAGGCGCTCGCCGCCGTCGACCAGGCGATCCGTCAGGTCATGGCCACCGGTACCGAGGCGCAGCGCGCCAAGGGCCTGGCGGTGCTGACCGAGGCCCGCAAGAAGCTGTACCTCATCCTCGCCGAGGACGACTGACCGCCCAGGGGGAGGGAGCCGGAGCGCGGGACGGGCGGCCCGGCCGGGAGGGCGGCCTCACGCCCGGACCGCGAACAGTGCCACGCACACCAGCAGCAGCACCGTCCAGCCGAACCAGAGCCAGGCGTTCGGCCCGATGACCACGCTGTAGAGGCACACCGCCAGGAGCAGCACCCCGGTGACCCCGGCCACCTGCCGGTTGTGGTGCGCCACCGCCCGGGAGCGGCTCCTCGGGGGCCGTACCGTCCTCGCCATGCCGACCTCCCGGGGGAGACTGCGGAGGGGGCGGGCGGCCGTCAGCCGGAGGCCGCCTCGTCGAACTCGTAGCGCCAGAACCAGCTCAGGCCCCGAACCTGCTTGCTCCGGACGTACACCAGTGTGCGCGCGGGGACCTCGCCGTGCGCGGGGACCGGGACCTTGTACTTCTTGGGCACGCCGAGCATCGGCCCCAGCGGGATGGGGAGGATCTTCCCGTCCAGGGGGCCGCCGACGAATGCGGTGTCCGCGCTCTTCATCCCTCCAGGGTCTCACCTCCGCGGACGGCCCGGGACCGGCCCGCGGCGGGGTGACCGGGGGCTCCCGGACGGGAGGGCGGGCGGCGGTCCGGGTGGGGGCGGCGTGCCGGGAGCGTGCCCGGGGCGCGCCCGTGGGCGTCACCGCGAGTGTGACCGGAGAGGCACCGCCCCCGGTCATCCGGAAGCCCTCCGCACCCTTATCCTTCCTGTTACGCCCTCGGGGTCCACCCGGGTCAGCGGGCCCGTACGGGCCGGGCGAGGCACGGATCCGCGTGCCCTCCGGCCGATTTGGCGCGGACAGCGTGCTGCCGCGACTGCGTACCGTGACCCGGGCGTCGGCCGTCCGGTGACCCCGGGCCGCGGCCGGCAGGGCGCGGACGGCAGGGCCGAGCACTCCGGGAAGCAGCCGGGGGCGCCGTGCGTTGCGTCGGAGTGGTACGTCGAACGCTGTGTCGCACCAGGCACGGCAGTTGCGCGGAAGGGGCCCGATGGAAGCCGGCAGCAGGTGGACGACCTGGTGGCAGAAGCGTGATCGTCAGCGGGCGGGGGGCGCGGACGGTCCGGCCGCCGGACTCGATCAGCTGCTCGGCGCGGTGCGCGCCGGATTCCCGCTCGCGCCCGCCGCCCACCCGGCCGGTTACGGGTGTTCCTGTGACCGGGTGGCCTGTCCGGCCCCCGCCCAGCACCCGGTCTCCTTCGCCTGGCAGACCCAGGCCACCACCGACCCCGAGCAGCTCTCCCGCTGGCTCGCCCGCGACCCGCAGGCCAACTTCATCACCGCCACCGGCCGGGTGCACGACGTGCTGGACGTCCCGGCGGAGGCCGGCCGGCTGGCGCTGGAGCGGCTGACCGCGGCGGGCGTCGAGGGCCCGGTCGCGGCCGTCGGCGAGGACCGCTACCTGTTCTTCACCGCCACCCGCGGCACCCCGCAGGACGAGGACGAGTGGTGGCCGAGCGCGCTCGACTCCACCCCGGACACCGTCTCCGAGCACCCCGGCCTGCGCTGGCACTGCCGCGGCTCGTACGCCCTGCTGCCGCCGGCCGCGCTGCCGGACGGCTCGGGGGTGCGGTGGCTGCGCGGGCCCGAGCAGCCACTGCCGGACCCGCTGCGCGTCCTGGACGTGCTCACCGACGCCTGCACCGAGGTGGGCGCCGTCGCCGAGGAGCAGTGGCTGATCGGCTGATCAGCTCATCGCGCACTCGCCTCCGGGGCGCGGCCGGTGCCCCACAGGGGCACGGCCCCGCACGGGGTCACGGCAGGGTGAGGATCTCCGCGCCGTCCGCCGTGACCACCAGGGTGTGCTCGAACTGGGCGGTGCGCTTGCGGTCCTTGGTGACGACCGT
This sequence comes from Kitasatospora sp. NPDC004799, assembly GCF_040609095.1. Taxonomy (NCBI): domain Bacteria; kingdom Bacillati; phylum Actinomycetota; class Actinomycetes; order Kitasatosporales; family Streptomycetaceae; genus Kitasatospora; species Kitasatospora sp. NPDC004799. The sequence continues at coordinate 15,839 of NZ_JBEXJK010000140.1, read as the reverse complement.
CCAGCCGTCCGCCCAGATCTCGTAGTCGTAGGTGCCCAGGGTCAGCATCGGCTCGATGGTGAAGGTCATGCCCGGCTTGATCACCTCGGTGGCCCGGTCGCTGTCGTAGTGCGGGATGATCAGGCCGGAGTGGAACGACGTGTTGATGCCGTGTCCGGTGAAGTCCCGCACCACGCCGTAGCCGAAGCGCTTGGCGTAGGACTCGATGACCCGCCCGATGACGTTGATCTGACGCCCCGGCTTGACCGCCTTGATCGCCCGGTCGAGGGATTCCCGGGTGCGCTCGACCAGCAGCCGGGACTCCTCGTCCACGTCGCCGACCAGGTAGGTGGCGTTGAGGTCGCCGTGCACCCCGTGGATGTACGCGGTGGCGTCGATGTTGACGATGTCGCCGTCCTGGAGCACGGTCGAGTCCGGGATGCCGTGGCAGATCACCTCGTTGATCGAGGTGCAGACGGACTTGGGGAAGCCCCGGTAGCCGAGGTCGGACGGGTAGGCGCCGTGGTCGCACATGTACGCGTGGGCGACGGCGTCCAGCGCGTCGGTGGTGACGCCGGGGGCGATCAGCTTGGCCGCCTCCTCCATCGCCCGGGCGGCGATCCCGCCCGCGATCCGCATCTTCTCGATCGTCTCGGCGGTCTGCACCTCGGGCCCGGTGTACGGCGTCGGCGCGGGCTTGCCGACGTACTCGGGACGCGCGATGTGCGCCGGGACCTTGCGGGTGGGGGACTGGATGCCGGGTACGAGAGCCATGCCGCGAGTCTAGTGGTCGGTTCCTCCGTCCCCGGGCGGTGTGCGGCCCCGCCCCGGGCGGGGAATGATCGGTACCGACCCGTCCCTCCGGCCCTCTGAACGGGAGAGCGCCATGCCCCTCGGATTCCACCGCAAGCCGACCGGCAAGCCCGGTGAGTGGTTCTACTGCATCAAGCACGACAAGGTCGAGGAGGGCCCGGAGTGCCCGGCGAAGGACCGCCTGGGCCCGTACGCCACCCCGGAGGAGGCCGCCCAGGCCCTGCGCATCGCGGACGAGCGCAACCGCGAGTGGCAGAACGACCCGCGCTGGAGCGACCGCCCCGACGACGACCAGGCGAAATAGCCCACGTCGGCCACCGCTCCACGAGCTGCCGCAGCTGACGGAACGGCGGAGCCGCCCGGGCGGTCAGGTGGCCGGGGCGGCTTCGCGGGCGGTGCGTTCGTGTTCGGCGCGGACGGCGGCGGCGTGGGGGTCGGTGCGGTCGTCGTAGGCGAGCAGCTTCGGGAGGGCGGCGGCGACGGCGACCACGGCGACCACGCAGGCGGCGCCGCCGGCCCAGACGGCGGCGCGCACGCCGACCAGTCCGGCCATGGTGCCGGCCCGGACCTGGCCGAGCTGCGGGCCGACGGAGTAGCTGAGCAGTTCGACGCCGGCCATCCGGCCGCGCACCTCGTCCGGGATGGACTGGTTCCACATCGTCGAGCGGGCGAGCCCGCTGATCTCGTCGAAGCCGCCGGCCAGCGCCAGTCCGAGCAGCACCAGCCAGATGTGCCCGGTCAGCCCGGCGAGCGCCATCGCCGCGCCCCAGCCGACGGCGGCGGCCACCAGCAGCCGCCCGTGCCGGTGGACGCGGGAGGTCCAGCCGCTGGTCGCACCGACCAGCAGGGCGCCCAGGGCGGAGGCCGCGTACATCGGGCCGAGCGCCCAGTCCGCCCCCAACTCCGAGGCCAGGAACGGGAAGACGGCCACCGGGTAGGCGAACAGCATGGCGCAGAGGTCGATCGCGTAGGTGCCGAGCAGGTCCTTGCGGCTCCACGCGTAGCGGACGCCGGTGAGCACCGCCCGGACGGACGGCCGCTCCGCGCCGGTGGGCGGCGGCACCGCCTTGATCCGGACGAGCAGCAGCAGCGAGACCACGAAGGTGAGGACGTCCAGCGCGTACGCCGTCTGAACCCCGGCGAAGGCCACCACGACGCCGGCCAGCGCCGGACCGGCCACCGAAGCGGCGTTGTGGTACAGCGACCTGAGGGCGAACGCGGCGGTCAGGTGCTGGTGCGGGACGAGCCGGGGGAGGAGCGAGTCCAGCGCCGGGCGCTGGATGCCGTCGGCGGCCGCGACCAGCGCGGCGACCAGGTAGATCGGCCAGAGCATCGGGTCCGGCAGCAGGGCGTTGAGCAGCAGCAGCCCGGCCAGCAGGCCGAGCGCGACCTCCGCCCGCAGCACCAGCTTCCGGCGGTCCAGGGCGTCGGCGAGGGCGCCGCCCCAGAGGCCGAAGACGATCAGTGGGACGAGTTCGACGGCGCCGATCAGACCGACCGCGAAGGAGGACCCGGTGAGCTCCTTGATCTGCATCGGCACGGCGACGAGGGTCAGGAAGCCGCCGAAGCTGGTGATGCAGCCGGAGGTCCACAGGTAGCGGAAGTCGCGCGAGGCGCGCCAGGGGGACAGGTCGGGCGTCAGCGAGCGCAGCAGTGCCCGGGTGCGCCCGGGCACCGGGGGATGCGAGGGGTCGTCGGCGGTCACGAGCCGTCATCCTCGGGCGGCGGTCACCGTTCCCGCAAACGGTTTTCGGTCGAACGAACGCCGGGCCGGGGGGGCGGACCCGGGTTACCAGCGGCTGATCGCGGGCGGCGAGGTCAGCCGGCCGGCGAGCGCGGCGAGCCGGTCCCGGACGGAGCGGCGGCCGGCCCGTTGCCCGGCGGCGACGCTGACCAGGTGCTGGGCGAGGTCGAAGGGCTGCTCGGCGGCGGTGCCGACGGTCAGCCGCTCGTGCGCGAGTTCGCGGAGTTCGCGCAGCCCGTCGAGGCCGCCGGCGTCGCCGGAGCCGGCGGGCCCACCGGGCCCACCGGGGTCGCCAGGACCGGCCGGGGCGCCCCCGTCCAGCGCGAGCACCGTCGCGCCGTGCCGCTTGGCGTCGTGCACCCGCTCCAGCAGCGGGGCGCCGACCGCCTCCGGGACCACCACCAGCACGGTGGCGCCGCGCCCGGCCTCGGTCAACCGCCGCAGGTCGTGCGTCAGATGGGCGGGGGCGTCGGCGGGCGGGTGGTGCCGCAGCAGGGTGGGCGCCAGCCGGGGGACGTCCGACCAGGCGGCCTCGTCGTCCAGGTGGGCGGCCAGGTGCCAGGGCTCGTACGCCTCGGTGCCGACCAGCAGCAGCCCGCTCGCGCCGCGCCGTTCCACCGAGCGGCGCAGCGCCCCGGCGAAGCCGCCGACCGCCTCCAGCCAGCCCGTTCCCGTCAGCCGTTCCCGGAGTGCCGAAACTCTCACCGCGTCCATGCGGGCCAGGATGTCCCGCCGGGCCGGGGATTTGGCAGGATCGGCCCATGACTTCCCTCGATTCAGCGACAAACCCGGCCCACGAGGTGCCGGACGTCTCGCAGCTGGTGGTCGGTGTCCTCGGCGGCACCGGCGACCAGGGGCGGGGCCTGGCCCTGCGGCTGGCCAAGGCCGGCCAGCAGGTGATCATCGGTTCCCGGGACGCCGCCCGGGCCGAGGCCTCGGCGGCCGAGCTGGGCCTCGGCGTGCGGGGTGCCGACAACGCCACCGTCGCCCGGGAGAGCGACGTGGTGATCGTCGCCGTCCCGTGGGACGGCCACGCCGCCACCCTGACGGCGCTGCGCGCGGAGCTCGCGGGCAGGATCGTCGTGGACTGCGTCAACCCGTTGGGCTTCGACAAGCAGGGCGCGTACGCGCTGAAGCCGGAGGAGGGCAGCGCCGCCCAGCAGGCCGCCGCGCTGCTGCCGGACTCCCGGGTCACCGCCGCGTTCCACCACCTCTCGGCGGTGCTGCTCCTGGACGAGTCGGTGGAGACCGTCGACACCGACGTCATGGTGCTCGGCGACGACCGGGAGGCCACCGACGTCGTCCGGGGGCTGGCCGGCCGCATCCCCGGGATGCGCGGCGTCTACGCGGGTCGGCTGCGCAACGCCCACCAGGTGGAAGCGCTGGTCGCCAACCTGATCTCGGTCAACCGCCGCTACAAGGCCCACGCGGGCCTGCGGATCACCGACGTCTGAGACGCCTCCGTGTCGACCTCACCCCTGGACGCTCTCCGGAGGTGAGGTCGGCGACAATGGGTGGCGGCCGTGACCCGGCCGCCCGCACCCGTTCTAGGAGCCTCCCGCCATGCCTCGCACGTCCGTCTTCGCCCTGGCCGCCGTCGTCCTCGCGCTCGCGGCCCTCGTGGTCTCGCTGGTCCAGGGCTTCTGGTGGGGGCTGATCTGGCTGCCGCTGGCCGGCGTGGCCAGCAACGTGCTGTGGATGGACCGCCGCCGGGCCCGGATCGCCGCGGCGGCCGCCGAACAGGGCTGACGCCCCCGGACGGGTCCTAGTTCTTCCAGAAGCTGAACAGGTACCGGCCGAGCGTCGCGTAGTCCTGGTCCACGCCGAACAGCGTCATCAGGCCGTGGACGATCCCGAAGAAGAACCGGTTCACCTCGGGCTGCCACAGCAGCGCGAAGACCGCGAGCATCCCGTACGGCGCGAACGGCTCGACCGCGCGCCGGGACTTGTACGACAGCCAGGGCTCGATGATCCCGTAGCCGTCCAGTCCGGGCACCGGCAGCAGGTTCAGCACGGCCGCGCTCAGCTGGAGGAAGCCGAGGAAGCCCAGCGCGCCGGAGAACGGCGAGTAGGTCAGCTCGTAGCCGTTCCAGACCGCGTGCACGGTCGGGTCGTCCAGCCAGCCCGCGCCGATCGGGATCAGCAGCACCGCCGCGCAGAGCAGGTTGACCAGCGGGCCGGCCGCCGAGATCAGGCTGTGCTTGAGCCGGCCCTGGATCCGGTGCCGCTCGATCCAGACCGAGCCGCCGGGCAGGCCGATGCCGCCGAGGATCACGAAGACGATCGGCAGCACGAAGCTGAGCAGCACGTTGGCGTACTTCAGCGGGTTGAGCGTGAGGTAGCCCTTGGCGCCGACGGTGATGTCGCCGCCGTGCAGCGCGGTGCGCGCGTGGGCGTACTCGTGCAGGCAGAGCGAGACCATCCAGCCCGCGACCACGAACAGGAACACCCCGAACGAGGCGTTGCCGTAGCCCTGGTACACCGCCCAGCCGGAGGTGCCGAGGACGGCGAGGAGCACCCAGAACACCGGGCTGATCCGGCGGTCCTCGCTGCGGGAGCGCGGCGTGGCGGCGAAGGTCATGGTGTGGGTGCTCCGTGGCAGGGGAAGTGGGCGGGCGCGGGCGGGATCGATCATGCCGGGCGGGCCGGTGACCGGACAAGCCGTTCCGGGTGAACGTCCGGGCGCGCGGTGGCGTTCCACCCTACGGGCCCGGGCCGGGGGCGGCCCAGCACAATTGTGCGGCCCCCGCCGCGCGGATCGACCAGAATGGTCCGGTGTACTACGGCATTCTCGGGACGACGACGGCCCACCACGACGACGGCACCCCGGTCCCGGTCGGCGGCGCCCGGCTGCGGGCCCTGCTCGCGGCCCTGGCCCTGCGGCAGGGCCGGCCGGTGCCGGCCGACCTGCTGGTGGACGAGGTGTGGGAGGCCGAGCCGCCGCAGGACGCCTCCGCCGCGCTCCAGACCCTGGTCGGCCGGCTGCGCCGCACCATCGGCCGGGACGAGGTGGGATCCGGCCCGGCCGGGTACTGGCTGACCGGCCCGGCCACCGACCTCGCGGACTTCCAGCGGCTGACCGGCGAGGGCCGCCGCGCCCTGGACGCCGGGGACGACGCGCTCGCCGCCGAGCGGCTGCGGGCGGCCCTGGCGCTGTGGCGCGGCCCGGCGCTGGCCGACCTGCCGGACCGCTCCGGCCCCGCCGTCCGGCTGGAGGCCCAGCGCGAGGAGGCCCGCCGCCACCGGATCACCGCCGACCTCGGCCTCGGCCGCGCCGCGGAGCTGGTCGCCGAGCTGGCCGAGCTGTGCGAAGGGCAGCCGCTGGACGAGCCGTTGCAGCTGCTGATGATCCGGGCGCTGCACGAGAGCGGGCGGACGGCCGAGGCGCTGCGCCACTACGAGCGGACCAGGCGCGCGCTGGCCGAGGAGCTCGGCGTCGACCCGGGCCGCGGACTCCGGTCCCTGCACGCGGAGTTGCTCGCCCCGACCGTCCGGGAGACCCCGAAACCGGCCCCGGCCCCGGCCCTCGCGCCCACGAACACGACCGCCCCCGCCCCCCAACTCCCGCGCCCCGGCGGCAACCTGCGCGGCCGGCTGACCAGCTTCGTCGGCCGCGAGGACGATCTCGCCGCGCTGCGCGGGATGCTGACGGACCGTCGGTTGGTGACCCTGACCGGCCCCGGCGGCTCCGGCAAGACCAGCCTCTCGACCGAGGCCGGCCGCGCCGAGCAGTCCGCCGGAGCCTGGCCGGACGGCGTCTGGGTGGCCGAACTCGCCCCGCTGGAGAGCCCGGACGCGGTGCCCGCCGCCGTGGTCTCGGCGCTCGGCCTGCGCGAGATCGTGCTGCACAGCACCAGCATGGTCGCCGAGGTGATCGACAAGCGGGCCGAGGACCCGGTGCGCCGGCTCGTCGAGCACTGCCGCCACCGCCGGATGCTGCTCGTCCTGGACAACTGCGAGCACCTGATCCAGGCCGCCGCCGACCTCGCCGACGTCCTGCTCGCCGAGTGCCCCGGGCTCACCGTGCTCGCCACCAGCCGCGAGCCGCTGGGCGTGCCCGGCGAGACGGTGCTGCCGGTCGAGCCGCTGCCCGACCCGGTCGCGCTGCGGCTGTTCGCCGAGCGCGCGGCCGCCGCCCGGCCCGGCTTCGACCCGACGGGCGACCCGGAGGCCTGTGCCGAGATCTGCCGCCGGCTGGACGGGCTGCCGCTGGCCATCGAACTGGCCGCGGCCCGGCTGCGGGTGATGACCCCGCGCCAGATAGCCGACCGGCTGGACGGCCGGTTCGCGCTGCTCACCGCGGGCAGCCGCACCCTGCTGCCGCGCCAGCAGACCCTGCGCGCGGTGGTCGACTGGAGCTGGGACCTGCTGGGCAAGCGGGAGCGGGCGGTGCTGCGCCGGCTCTCGGTGTTCGCGGGCGGCTGGCAGCTGGAGGACGCCGAGGCGGTCTGCGCCGACGGCGTCGAGGTGCCCCCCGGGGACGTCGCCGACCTGCTGCTGTCGCTGGTCGACAAGTCCCTGCTGGTGGCCGACCTGGACGGCGCCAGCCTGCCGCGCTACCGGATGCTGGAGACCATCCACGAGTACGCCACCGAGCGCCTCGCCGCGGCCGCCGACGAGCGCGCCGCCACCGAGGCCCGCCACCTGGCGCACTTCCGGGCCATGCTCTGCGTCGCCGACGGGCAGATCCACGGCCCCCGGCAGCTGCACTGGCTGGCGGTGCTGGAGCGCGAGCAGGACAACGTCCGGACGGCGCTGCGCCGGGCGATCGACCTGCGGGACGAGGAGCAGGCGCTGCTCATCGCCCTCGGCATGAGCTGGTACTGGTCGCTGCGCGGCTACAGCATGGAGGCGCGCACCTGGTACAGCGCGGTCGGCGCGCTCGGCCCGGACCCGTACGGCCCGGACGCCCCGCGGCCGGTGCCGCTGGAGCGCAGCGTGCTGGCGTACGACCTGCCGCTGCCCGTCGAGGTGGTCGAGGAGGGCCGCCGGCTGCTCTCGATGTACCGGCTGATCGGGCTGTTCGAGGGCAACCTGGACGTCCTCGGCGATCCGGAGGCGGTCGTGGTCGCCCAGCGGCTGCTGGACGCCTACACCCCGGACCTGCCGCAGGCCTACCGCTTCCCGGCGCTGATGCGGGTGTTCGGGGCCTTCCTGGCCGGCCGGCTGGAGGTGATGAAGGACCTGCTGGACGACGCCGTGCGCGGCTGCGAGGAGCACGGCGGACCGAGCGACCTGGCGTTCATCCTGCAGGTCCGGGCCAGGATGATGAACGACTGGCCGAGCGGTACGGAGCAGAGCATCCGGGACGGCGAGCGCTCGCTGGAGCTGTACCGGCGGGCGGGCGACCTCTGGGGGCTCTCCCAGGCGCTGGCCGCGCACGGCGAGTCGCTGTCCAACCGGGGCGAGGCCGAGGCGGCCGCGGAGGCGTACGGGCGGGCGATCGAACTGGCCGAGGAGCTGGGGGCGCCGCAGGAGGTGCCGATGCTGCGGGTGCACCTGGGCACCGCCCTGCTGGAGCAGGACCTGGACCTCGGCGAGCGGGTCATCCGGCAGGCGCTGGCCTCCATCGACAACCCGGGCACCAACCAGTCCACCACCGGGGCGCTGATGTTCGGCCACCTGACGCTCAGTGGCATCCACGCCCGGCGCGGGGAGTTCGCGCAGGCGCTGGCCGAGCTGGACGCGCTGGACGACGTCCGGGTGGGCGGCTTCGCGCCGAGCCTGGTGTCCGGGCTGCTGCTGAGCGCCCGGGGCTGGATCACCGCCCGGGGCGGCGACCCGGACGCGGGGCTGGGGATGCTGCGCGAGGGCCGGCGGCGGCTGCAGTCGCTGGCGGCCGCGAGCGGCTTCGCCGAGCACATGACGGTCATGGTGGTGCCCGCGGTGTCGGCGGTGCTGTGCGCGTTCGCCGAGCGCGACGGGGACCTGGCGCGGGCCCGGACGGCGGCCGCGCTGATCGGCGCGCACGGCGGGCTGAACGGCCCGAAGGGCGGCTACCTGGAGCGGGTCGAGCGGGAGCGCGCGGAGGACGTGCTGCGGCGGCTGCTGAGCGACGCCGGGTACGAGGAGGCGTGGGCCGGCGGGGTCGGGATGACCCAGGAGCAGGCCCACGCGCTGCTGGAGCAGCTGATCGGCTGAGGCGCGGGCGGCCGAGTACGGGGCCGGTGCCGGAGCTGCTCGGCTGAGGTGCGGCGGGACGCCCGTGCGGCCGGTGCCCGTCCCCTGGTCACCGGCCGCGCGGGCCGTACGACGGCCGGCGCCTGTCCCGGGCGGCCGGCCGTCCCGTTCCGCCGGCCTCCTCCCGGGCGGGCCGACGGTGGTCGCGGGGGTCAGGTCCGCTTGCGGAACCGGGCGACCGCCAGCGGCGCGAAGACCGCGGTGAGGCCGGCCGACCAGATCAGCACGATCATCACCGGGTGGGCCACCGGGCCCGTGCCGTTGAGCAGCGCGCGGGAGGCGTCGGCAAGCGCCGAGAGCGGGTTGATCTTGGTGAAGGACTGCAGCCAGCCCGGCATGGTCTCGGTCCGGGCGAAGATCGAGCTGCCGAACTGCATCGGCATCAGGACCAGCATGGCCACGCCCTGGACGGCCTGGGCGCTGCGCAGGGCCATGCCCAGCAGCATCGAGATCCAGACGATCGACATGCCGAACAGCAGGCCCAGGCCGATCGTGGCCAGCAATTCCAGCGGGCCGGTCCGCACCTCGAAGCCGATCAGCATCGCGAAGCCGATCAGGATCGCGAAGGAGAGCAGGCCGCGGAGGGTCTCCGCGACGATCTTGGACAGCAGCACCGAGGCCCGGCCGATCGGCAGGGTGCGGAAGCGGTCCATCACACCGGTCTGGAAGTCGGTGTTGAGGCCGGTGCCGACGGCCATCGCGAGGGTGAGGCCGGTCTGCCCGAGCAGGCCGGGGACCAGGTACTGCTTGTAGTCGTCCTGGCTGCCGGCCATCGCGCCGCCGAAGACGTAGACGAACAGCACGGTGAAGATGATCGGCATCAGCACGGCGTCGAACATCGACTCCGGGTCGGCCTTGATCCGCATCAGGTTGCGCCGGGTCAGCGCGCCGACGTGGCGCAGGGCGCCGGCCAGGCCGATCCGGGAGTCCTCCGCCGGCGGCCGGGTGTCCCGGGGCGGGGCGGGGGCGAGCGTGGCGGTGGTCATGCGACGGGCTCCTTGGCGAGGCTCGGGGCGGGCGCCGCGTCGGCCGCGGGCTTGCCGGTGATGGCGAGGAAGACCTCGTCCAGGCTGGGCACCTTGGTGTCGATGCCGGCGATCGCGAAGCCGCGGGTGCCGAGCGTCCCGATCACCGCGGTCAGCTGCTCCTCGCCGGTGATCGGCACCGCGAGCAGGCCGGTGTCGGTGGACACGGTGGCGCCGGTGACGCCGCTCTCGCGCAGGCAGCGGGCCATCTCGGGCAGCTCGGCCGGGTGGGCCGGGCGGACCTGGAGGGTCTGGCCGCCGACCTTGGCCTTGAGTTCGGAGACCAGGCCGCTGGCGATCACCTTGCCGCGGTCGATGACGGTCAGCTCGTTCGCGAGCTGCTCCGCCTCCTCCATGTACTGGGTGGTCAGCAGGACGGTGCTGCCCTCGGCGACCATCCGCTGCACCTCGTCCCAGACCTCGTTGCGGGTGCGCGGGTCCAGGCCGGTGGTGGGTTCGTCCAGGTAGAGCACCCGGGGGCGGCCGATCATGCTGGCGGCCAGGTCGAGGCGGCGGCGCATGCCGCCGGAGTAGGTCTTGGCGGGCCGCTTGGCGGCCTCGGTGAGCGAGAAGCGCTCCAGCAGCTCGGCGGCCCGGGCCCTGGCCTCCCGGCGGGAGAGGTCGAGCAGCCGGCCGATGAGGTAGAGGTTCTCGTAGCCGGAGAGCAGCTCGTCCACCGAGGCGTACTGGCCGGTGAGGCCGATCGTGCGGCGCAGCTGCTTGGGCTGGCGCAGCACGTCGTAGCCGCCGACGTACGCGGTGCCGGCGTCCGGCCTGATCAGGGTGGAGAGGATGCGCACCAGGGTGGTCTTGCCCGCGCCGTTGGGGCCGAGCACACCGAGGACGGTGCCCTCCTCGACGGTGAGGTCGACTCCGTCTAGGGCCTTGGTCGCGCCGTAGTGCTTGACGATGCCGTGCACCTCCACGGCCTTCCCGGAGGTGGTTCCCCGGTCGTTCGGGGCTGTCGCGATTCGTGTCATGCCCCCAGGCTGTCCGCCCCGGCTGTCAGCTCCCTGTCGGCCCGGGCGGTGCGCTGCCAGGGCACTGTCACGCCGCTGTCACCGGTACCCGGGCGGGCCCGGGCACGACGACGGCCCCGCTCCGCACCGGAACGGGGCCGTCGGGGACGCGGGGGTCAGTGGAAGCTGTGCTCCGCCGCCGGGAAGGCGCCGGTGCGCACGTCCTCCGCGTACGCCCGGGCGGCGTCGCCGAGGACGGCCCGCAGGTCGGCGTACTGCTTGACGAACTTGGGCACCCGGCCGGCCGTCATGCCGGCCATGTCGGTCCAGACCAGCACCTGGGCGTCGGTGTCCGGCCCGCCGCCGATGCCGACGGTCGGGATCGCGAGCTGCTCGGTGACCTGGGCGGCCAGCTCGGCCGGGACGGCCTCCAGCACCACCGCGAAGGCGCCCGCCTGCTGGACGGCCTTGGCGTCGCGCAGCAGCTGGTGCGCCGCCTCGTCGCCGCGGCCCTGGACCGGGTAGCCGCCGAGGGCGTGCACGGACTGCGGGGTGAGGCCGATGTGGGCCATCACCGGGACGCCGGCCTCGACCAGCAGCTCGATCGAGCGGGCGCTGCGCTCCCCGCCCTCCAGCTTGACCGCGCCGACCCCGGCCTCCTTCATCAGCCGGGCCGCGTTGTGCATGGCCTGCGCGGGGGACTCCTGGTACGAGCCGAAGGGCAGGTCGGCGACGATCATGGTCCGCTTGGTGCCGCGGACGACGGCGGCGGAGAGCATCACCATCTGATCCATGGTCACCGGGACGGTGGTCTCGTAGCCGAGGTGGCAGTTGCCCGCCGAGTCGCCGACCAGCAGCACCGGGATGCCGGCCTCGTCGAACACGCCCGCGGTGAGGGCGTCGTAGGCGGTGAGCATCGACCACCGCTCGCCGCGCTGCTTGGCGGCTGCGAGGTCGCGGACGGTGACCCGTCGGTTGGTGACCCCGCCGTAGAGGCTGGTGGTCGACGCCTGGTTCTGGGCAGGCGAAGGCGTAGAAGCGTTCATCGAACGGACTCCTGAAGGGTTGTCGTCTCGTGGCGCCGTACGGCGTCCCCGGATCACCTCCATGCTTGCACGGCCCGGCGCCCGCGCAAAGAGGGGTGCGCGCGTCCCGGTGCGATCCGTGACACACCGGGTGTACGGGCCGTCCCTGCGGGGGTGCGCGGAGGCCCTCCGAATTTGCCTGGTCTTTGCGAAACGGGTTCGTCTCGTATCGAATTCCCCGCTACTCTGGTGCGGGGGGTTACGAGACGCGTGCGGCTCGGAATTGCCCGCCAGTGCCACACCAACACGGACGGGAAGACCAATGACCACCGCAGCCGCGCCACCTCGTGTGCCGGAAGCCATCCACCGGCGGCGCTGGGCGATCCTCGGCACCCTGCTGCTCGCCCTGCTCGTCGTCGTGCTCGACAACTCGATCCTCAACGTCGCGATGAAGACCATCGCGACCCCGGCGCCGGTCGGCCTCGGAGCCACCCAGAGCGACCTGGAATGGTCGATCAACTCCTACACCCTGGTCTTCGCCGGGCTGCTGTTCACCTCCGGCCTGCTCGGCGACCGGTTCGGCCGCAAGCGCGCGCTGCTGGCCGGCATGGTGGTCTTCGGCATCGCCTCGCTGCTGTCCGCGCTGGCCGCCTCGCCCGGTGAACTCATCGGCTACCGCGCCCTGATGGGCGTCGGCGGCGCGCTGGCGATGCCCGCCACGCTGGCGATCATCATGAACGTCTTCGAGCGCTCCGAGCAGCCCAAGGCGATCGGGATCTGGGCCGGCGCGGTCGGCCTGGCCATCGCCGTCGGCCCGATCACCGGCGGCCTGCTGATCGAGCACTTCTGGTGGGGCTCGGTCTTCCTGGTCAACGTCCCGATCGTGGTGGTCGCCCTGGTGGCGATGGTGGTCCTGGTCCCCGAGTCCAAGGACCCGAACCCGGGCCGGATGGACCCGGTCGGCGTGCTGCTGTCGATCATCGGCCTGGTCGCGCTGATCTACGGCATCATCAAGGGCGGCGAGCTGGCCGACTTCACCGCGCCCGAGGCCTGGGTGCCGACCCTGGTCGGCGTGGCCGCGCTGGTCGCCTTCGTCTGGTTCGAGCGCCGCACCGCCTTCCCCGCGCTGGACGTCACCTGGTTCCGCAACAAGGTGTTCAGCGCCTCCGTGGTGGTCGTCGGCGTGATCTTCTTCGCGCTGATGGGCGTCTCCTTCTTCGGCGTCTTCTACGTCCAGAGCGTGCGCGGCTACAGCGCGCTCCAGGCCGGTGTGCTGATGCTGCCGCTGGCCGCCGCCCAGCTGGTGTTCGCCCCGCGAGCCCGGCTGGTGGTCGACCGGCTCGGCGTCGCCGCCACCGCCGCCGGCGGCATGCTGCTGGTCGCGGCCGGCTTCGTCGGCTACGTCCTGCTGACCGCCACCACCCCGATCTGGGTGCTGGTCGTGCTCGGCCTGGTGATGGGCGCCGGCATGGCGCACGTCATGCCGCCGGTCACCGTCGCGATCATGGCCTCGCTGCCCCGGGAGAAGGCCGGCGCGGGCTCGGCCGTCAACAACACCTTCCGCCAGGTCGGCGGCTCGCTCGGGGTCGCCGTGCTCGGCGCGGTGCTCTCCACCGTCTACCGCGACGGGATGGCCGACACCCTGACCCACCTGCCCGAGGGCCTGCGCGACAAGGCCGGCGAGTCGCTGGAGGCCACCCTGGCCATCGCCGAGCGGATCCCCGGCGGCCAGGCGCTGATCGCCCCGGCGAACGACGCCTTCGTCCACGCCATGCACGTGGTGGCCTCGCTCTCGGTGGGCGTCTCGGTGATCGGCGCCGCCGTCGCCTGGTTCCTGCTGCCGCGCCGCTCGGCCGCCGCCGCGGGCCCGGCCGGCCCGGCCCCCGAGCCGCAGGGCCGGGAGCGGGAGGCCGCGGCCGCCGACGCCTGACCGGCGGCCGTCGCCGCACCGCGGCTGAGTGACAATGGCCCTGTCACCCGGGTTCGCCCCGGGCGGCAGGGCCCCGGCCGGGGCAGGGCCACGGCCCCGGCCCACCGAGGGACACGCCACGGCACCTGCGCGGCCGGGGACAGCGAGGGAGAGACAGCGGGGATGACGACGGACACGCCGAGCGCCGACACCGGGCAGCCCTGCGCGGCGGTGCGCCGCGGCCGGCCCCGCAGCGAGGCCGCCGAGCAGGCCATCTTCAGCGCCGCCGAGGACCTGCTGGCGGGCGGCACCACGCTCTCCGAGCTCACCGTCGAGGGCATCGCCACCGCCGCCGGGGTCGGCAAGGCCACCATCTACCGGCGCTGGCCCAACAAGGAGGCCCTGCTGGTCGACGTGGTCGGCCGGCTGGAGGACCCGCTGCCCGCGCCGAGCGGCGGCAGCGCCCGGGACGACCTGATCGCGATGGTCGACTACATGCGCCGGCGCGGGCTCGCCAAGCGCACCCGCTGGCTCCTCAAGGCCGCCCTCGGCCAGATGCACAGCCTGCCCGAGCTGCACACCGCCTACCGCGAGCGGGTGATCAAGCCGCGCCGCGACGCCGGGCTCGACCTCATCCGGCGCGCCATGGACGAGGGGGTGCTCCGCTCCGACCTCGACGTGGACCTGCTCGGCGACCTCCTGATGGGCCCGATCCTCTACCGCAGCATCCTCTGGGACGACTCCGACCTGGAGGACCCGGAGCTGGCCCGCAAGATGGTCGACTCCGTGATCGAGGGCCTCGCACCCCGCTGACCGGGGCCCCGGACCGCGCCGGCCGCGCCGACCGGGGGCCTCGCACCGCGCTGACCGGGCCGAACGTGGCCTGGCTCACCAAACCGGGCCACGCCGGAACCCGCTCAGCGGGCCCGACGTCTGTCCCGGCATAGGCTGAGCCGGGCATCCGATCGAACCGGCACCGGTCCGGTCCGTGCCCGAACCTCCGTCGGGCCGGGGACCGGAGCGGCGACGGCACGAACGACGGGAGCCACTCCATGGCGCAGGCGGACAGGACCGAGCGGATCGCGGCCCCCGGGGGCGGCGCCGACGGCCCGGCCCCCGCGTCGCGTCGCGGCGGCTTCCTCGGGCTGCGCCACTGGGGCCGGGACGCCCGCGGCAGCAGCACCTGGCGGCGCGGCCTGGTGGTCGCCGTCCTGGCCGTGCTCACCGCCGCGCTGCTGGCCTTCCACGCCGAGGTGCCCAACAGCGTCGGCAACCTCGGCAGCCTGCTGGAGACCTTCCTGCCCTGGCTGGGCCTGGCCGTCCCGGTGCTGCTGGTGCCCGCGCTGCTGCGCCGCTCCGCCACCGCGCTGCTCGCCCTGCTGCTGCCCGTCGTGCTCTGGCTCAACCTGTTCGGCGGCCTGCTCAGCGACAAGCGGGGCGGCCCGGGCGACTGGACGGTGGTCAGCCACAACGTCGCCGCCGCCAACACCGACGTGCCGGGCACCGTCCGCACCCTGCTGGACTCCGGCGCCCAGATCGTCGCCCTGCAGGAGCTGGCCGGGCGGCAGCTGCGCTCGTACGAGACCGGGCTCGCCGCCGCCTACCCGTACCACGAGGTGCAGGGCACGGTCGGGCTCTGGTCGAAGTACCCGATCGGCGACGTCTCCCCGGTGGACCTGAAGATGGGCTGGACCAGGGCCTTCCGGGCCGAGGTCACCACCCCGCAGGGGCCGCTCGCGGTGTACGTGGCGCACCTGCCCTCGGTGCGGCTGAAGGCCGAGGGCGGCTTCACCGTCAACCAGCGGGACGTCAGCGCGCAGGCGCTCGGCGACGCGATCGAGGCCGAGCCGCTCAAGAAGGTGCTGCTGCTCGGCGACCTCAACGGCACCATGAACGACCGCAGCCTGGCCCCGGTCACCTCGCAGATGCGCTCGGCCCAGGGCGCCGCCGGGGACGGCTTCGGCTTCAGCTGGCCGGCCGCCTTCCCGATGGCCCGGATCGACCAGATCATGAGCAAGGGCGGGCTGGACCCGCTCGACTCCCGCACCCTGCCCCGGGACGGCAGCGACCACCTCGCGGTGGCCGCCACCTACCGGTACCAGCCGGTCCGCTAGGGTCCGTCTTCAAACTCCCGTCGTCCGCCCGGAGGGCGGGCGGGGCGGCGTTGGGGTGCGTGCATCGCAAGGCGGAGGAGGAAGCCACTGC
>NZ_JBEXJK010000139.1:0-19065 GCF_040609095.1 Kitasatospora sp. NPDC004799 | reverse complement strand
GGTTACATTCCGAACCCGGAAGCTAAGCCTTACAGCGCCGATGGTACTGCAGGGGGGACCCTGTGGGAGAGTAGGACGCCGCCGAACAATTCTTCCGAAAAGCCCCTTCCCATCCGGGAAGGGGCTTTTTGCGTTACCCTCTGCCAATGCAGAACCTGACCCTGACCTGGCAGTCCGCCGGGGCCGTCGCCGTCGGCCTCCATGCGGGCGCGTACGCCGCGGTGAAGGGCCGGAAGCCGGCGCTGTCCGCGCTGTTGCGGGAGGCCGGCACGCTGCTGGCGCTGTTCGCGCTCTGGCAGCTGGTCGGGCACCTCTCGGTGATGAGTACGGACCACGCGCTGGACCGCGCGAGCTGGATCCACCACACCGAGCAGGTGGTCGGACTGCCGGACGAGGCCTCCTGGCAGAAGGCGGTCACGCCGTACCCGGTCCTGGTGAGGCTGGCCAACTACTACTACGCGGTCATGCACTTCGCCGTCATGCTCGGCGTCCTGCTCTGGGTGTTCGTGCGGCACCGCGAGCGCTACGCGTGGGTGCGCAACACGGTGGTGATCACGACCGCGGTCTGTCTGCTGGTGCAGTTCGTCCCGGTGGCGCCGCCGCGGATGCTGCCGGAGAGCGGCTTCGTCGACGTGGCCGCCCAGTACGGGCAGTCGGTGTACGGCGGTGCGGTCGGCGGTGTGGTGGTGGCCGACCAGCTGTCGGCGATGCCCTCGGTGCACGTCGCCTGGTGCGTGCTGGCGGCGGTCGCGGTGATCCGGGTGTCGCGCAGTTCACTGCGTTGGGTGATGGTGCTGCACCCGGTGCTGACGGTGGCCGTGGTGGTCGTGACGGCCAACCACTTCTGGCTGGACGGCATCGTGGCCGTGCTGATCCTGTTCCTCGCCTACGCCGTGCTGGCGCTGTCGGCGCGCCGACGGGGCCGGGCGTCCGCCGAGACGGAGTTCCGGCCCCGCGGCACCGCCGGGGAGCGGCTGGAGCAGGTCGGCTGAACCGAGGTCGAACCCGAGGCGTGGACCGAACCGGGGCCGTCCCCGACCGGTCACCGGACAGGTCACCGGACCGGCAGGGAGACCTTCCCCCAGGAACCGTTGCTCAGCCCGGAGGTCGCCCAGTACCAGGCGGCGAGCCCGGACACGGCCGCGACCCAGCCGGCGGCCTTGCCCAGACCGCCGTAACCGCCGAAGGTGGCGACGGCGGAGAGCAGCAGGGAGACCGTCAGCAGGCCGTAGACGGCGCGGCTGAGCAGGTTGGCGCCCCAGCTCGCGGCGGTGAGGCTGAGGGCGAGCAGGGCCCACAGCAGCAGGAAGAGGCCGGCGGCGTTCCTACCCGCCCCGCCGGCCGCGGACCAGGTCGCCCAGAAGGCGCCGAGGCTGGTGAAGGCGGTTCCGGTGAAGCCCTCGCCGCCGCGGAGCTGCCAGAGGCCCGCGATGAAGAGGGTGGCGCCGCCGAGTACGTGGGCGAGGTGGGCCACGCTCCCGACTCCGGCGCCGTGCAGGACGCCGGTGGAGAGCAGGCCGTAGGCGAGCAGTGTGAGGCCGAGTGCGAGGTAGCCGAGGTTACCCGCGTCGGCTCCGGTGGAGCGGGCGTTCGTCGCCCCGGTAGCGTCGTTGCTCACCGGAGGCTCCTTTCACTCTGGGCGCGCGCAGGGCGCAGTGACGCTGTGGTGTCGTCGCGATGAGTGGATGCGCGCGACCGCGCCGAGGGCGCACGGCTGTGAGCGTGCGCGGGCCGCGGTCGAAGGTGATGGGCCATCGGAAGTGAGGGGCCGGCGGAGGACTGTTGGTCAGGTCCCCGCCGGACGGATTCCCGGTGGGATCGGTCTACCCGACGCCGCCCGCTTGTACCATTGTGAATATAACAATTTGTGACTGCGTCAGGCGTGGCGCTGGGTGGGCACCCGCAGGGTCAGGATCGCCATGTCGTCGGACGGCGGCTCCGGGGCGAAGCGCTCGACCGCGCGCTGCACCCGGGCCGCGACCGCCCCGGCGGTCAGGCCGGTGCAGCCGGTGAGCACCTCGGCGAGGCCGTCGTCGCCCAGCATCCGCCGGCCCTCGCGGCGTTCGGTGACCCCGTCGGTGACGCAGAGCAGGACCTCGCCGGGAGCGAGCACCAGGTGCTCGGCGGTGAGGTCGAGGTCGTCCATGACGCCGAGCAGCGGCTGCGGGGTGGCGGCGCGGTCGACCTGGCCATCGGTGCGCAGCCGCAGCGGCAGCGGGTGGCCGGCGCAGACCAGGGAGAGCTCGGTGCTGCCGTCCGGGCGGGGCGTCAGTTCGCCGTAGAGCAGGGTGAGGAAGCGGCTGCGCGCGCCCTCGTCCAGGATCGCCGCGTTGAGCCGGCGCAGCACCTGCGGGGCGTCCAGGCCCTCGCGGGCGAGCAGCCGCAGCGAGTGCCGGGCCAGGCCGGTGACCGAGGCGGCCTCGGGCCCGGTGCCGCAGACGTCGCCGATGGCGAAGCCGTAGGTGCCCTCGCGGATGGTGAACAGGTCGTAGAAGTCGCCGCCGACCTCGTTGCCCTCGCCGGCCGCCTGGTAGTAGACGTCCACCTCGACGCCGGGGATCTCCGGCAGGTCCGGCGGGAGCAGGCTGCGCTGGAGGGCCTGGCTGGTGGCGGTGCGCTCGGAGTAGAGGCGGGAGTTGTCCAGGGCCAGGGCGGCCCGGCGGGAGAGGTCCTCGGCGAGTTCGAGGATCTCCTGGCGGAACCGGACGCCGGCCGGGACGCCGAGCACCAGCAGGCCGATGACGCGGTTGCGGGCGGTCAGCGCGAGGAGGACGGTCTCGCCGAGCAGTCCGGCGAGTTCCGGGCCGTCGAGTCCGGCGGCCTCGACGGTCTCGGCGGGGGCCGTCCAGAACCGGACGCCGCCGTGGGTGGGGCCGGCCTCCGGGGCGGGGGTCTTGCCGAGCAGGTCGCGCAGCGGGTCGATGCGGTCCTCGTCCTCGTGCAGGACGAAGGCGAGCCGGGCCGTGGCGGCGTGGTCGGCGGTGGTGTAGACGGCGCACCAGGAGGCGAGGGTGGGGACGGCCATCTGGGCCATCAGCGCCAGGGTCTGCTCGTGTTCGAGGGTGCCGGCCAGCAGGTCGGAGGCCTCGACGAGGAAGGAGAGCGAGCCGCGGCGGAGCCGTTCGAGCTCGGTCAGCCGGGTGCTCTCGACCGCGAGGGCGACCCGGTCGGCGGCGAACTGCAGGCGCAGCGCGTCCTCGTTGTCGTAGCGGCCGGGCACGGCGGCGGCGATGCCGAGCGAGCCGATCAGCCGGCCCTCGACCTTGAGCGGGACGGTGACCAGGGAGCGCATCCCGCTGTCGGTGAGCAGCGGCAGGCCGGTGGGCCGGGCGGAGAGGTCCTCGTGGACGGAGGGCAGCCGGGCGGAGTCGTAGCGGTTGCCGGTTCCGACCGGGAAGCGGGCGTGGCGGCGGTGCCCGGCGGTGAGGCCGGTGGCGGCGCGGACCTCGAACTCGGCCTCGTCGTCGGTGGTGAGCAGCAGGTACGCGGCGTCGCCGTCGAGCAGGTCGCGGGCGCGTTCGACGGTGCGCTGCAGCAGGGTGTCGAGGTCGTCGGTGGCGACCGGGCCGGCCAGCAGGTCGAGCCGGGGGCCGGCCGGGTCGGGGCGCTCGCCGGGCAGGGCGCGGGCGGGGGAGCGCAGCACCGCGCGGTCGGGTTCGAGGACGAGCAGGCAGAGGGTGGAGGGGACGCCCTCGGTGTCGCGCAGCCGGACCTGGACGCCGTACACCTCGACCTCGCGGCCGTCCGGGCGGCGGACGCCGTAGCCGCCCTCCCAGCGGGCCATCCGCAGGGTGTCGGTCAGGCCGAGGCCGCGGGCGGGGGACTGCGGCCAGACCGCGAGGTCGGCCCAGGGACAGCCGAGGACGGCGGCGGCGGGGTACTGGAAGAGCGCCTCGGCATCCGGGTTCCAGGCCAGCACCCGGCCGTCCTCGTCGAGTTGGACGACGGCGGCGTGCACCGGGCCGGGGCCGCTGGGCAGGTCGCTGCCGGGGGTGGCGGGAACGGCATAGCGGGTTCCGGGCACCTGTGCGGGCAGCGTGAGGCGGAACCAGACGGTCTTGCGGCCGGCCGCGTACTCGACGCCCCACCGCTCGGCGAGCGCGGAGCACATCAGCAGGCCGCGGCCGCCCTCGCCGTCCGGGTCGGCGAAGCGGTCGGAGGCGTGGACCGGACCGTCGCCGAGCGAGGGCAGTCCGCGCTCGGGGTGGTGGTCGGTGACCTCGATCCGGACGCTGCCCTCCTCGCGCAGGCAACAGACCTCCGCGGGGGTGCCGGCGTGCACGACGGCGTTGGTGACGAGCTCGCTGACCAGCACGACCGCGTCGTCGACGACCTCGGGCAGGCCCCAGCCGAGCAGCGCGTCCCGGACGAAGCCCCGTGCGGCGGCCGCGGACCGGCCGTCGGGGTCGAAGGTGGCGGCTGCGCGCGCGGTGACCACGTTGCCACTTCTCCTCTGCTGCTCTTGCCCTGGCTGCCCGGGGGTGCGGCGCCGACTCCCCGTGCGCGCCGTCGGGGTGAGCGGCGGCGCTGGGTCGGGTCGTGGCCCGGTGCAGCGCTCCACCCTACTTTCCGCTTGGTTCCCCGTGGGGGTGGGGAGCCGAAACAGGCACCAGAGGGTGATTCTGCCCACCCGATCGGGACGGTGCGGTACGAACCGAGCGCAACCGGCCGTGCACCGGCTGCCGGTGCTGCCAGACTGGGGGGTCCGCGACGGCCGGTGCGAGCAGTACGGTCGTGTGGGTGCCGGCGCGTCGAGGACCCGCCGTCGGCACGCGGCCCAGCCGGGCCGGTGCCCGGGTGCGTGCCGCACCGGCACGGTAGGTCACCGGACAGTTCACGATGTGGGAGGGGCCCGTTGAGTTCGGCCACCAAGGACGCAACCGGAACGACGCCGCCCGCCCCGCGCGGCGGGCGCCCCGGGGCCGTGCCGCGGAACGCGGCCGGCCGCCGGGCGGGCCACAACCGCGGCGCGGAGCCCGCCGAGCTGCGCAAGCTGCTGTCGGCGCTGACCGCGATGCGGGACGGCAACTTCCGCCGCCGGCTGACCGTCCCCGGGGACGGGCCGCTGGCCGAGATCGCCGCGGTGTTCAACGAGGTCGCCGAGCGCAACCAGCACCTGACGGGTGAACTGGCGCGGGTCCGGCGGGCGGTGGGCCGCGAGGGCCGGCTGAACGAGCGGCTGGAGACCGGCGCGGGCGAGGGCGCCTGGATGGCGGCGGTCGACAACTGCAACGCGCTGATCGACGACCTGGCCCGCCCGATGGCCGAGGTGGGCCGGGTGCTCACCTCGATCGCCGAGGGCGACCTGGACCAGAAGATGGAGCTGCGCTCGCTGCACAGCAACGGGGTGAGCCACCCGCTGCGCGGCGAGTACCTGAAGATCGGGCGGACCGTCAACGGGCTGGTGGACCAGCTCTCCGAGTTCACCGACGAGGTGACCCGGGTGGCCCGCGAGGTCGGCACCGAGGGCAAGCTCGGCGGCCAGGCCAAGGTCCGCAGCGTGTCCGGCAGTTGGAAGGACCTGGCGGACTCGGTCAACACCATGGCGGGCCGGCTGACCGCCCAGGTGCGCAACATCGCCCAGGTGACCACGGCGGTGGCCAAGGGCGACCTGTCCCGCAAGGTCACCGTCGAGGTGGCCGGCGAGATGCTGGAGCTGAAGAACACCGTCAACACGATGGTGGACCAGCTGAACGGGTTCGCCGCCCAGGTCACCACGGTGGCCCGGGACGTGGGGACGGAGGGCCGGCTCGGCGGTCAGGCCCAGGTGCCGGGCGTGGCCGGGGTCTGGCGGGACCTGACCGACTCGGTGAACTTCATGGCCGACAACCTGACCGGCCAGGTGCGCAACATCGCCCAGGTGACCACGGCGGTGGCGCGCGGGGACCTCTCGCAGAAGATCGAGGTGGACGCGCGCGGCGAGATGCTGGAGCTGAAGAACACCATCAACACGATGGTCGACCAGCTCTCCGGCTTCGCCGAGCAGGTGACCAGGGTGGCCCGCCAGGTGGGCACCGAGGGGCGGCTCGGCGGCCAGGCGCAGGTGCCCTGGGCGGCCGGGGTCTGGCGGGACCTGACCGACAACGTCAACTTCATGGCGAACAACCTCACCGATCAGGTGCGCAACATCGCCCAGGTGACGACCGCGGTCGCCAAGGGCGACCTGTCGCAGAAGATCCAGGTGGACGCGCGCGGGGAGATCCTGGAGCTGAAGAACACCATCAACACGATGGTGGACCAGCTGGGCGCCTTCGCGGACGAGGTCACCCGGGTGGCCCGGGACGTCGGCACCGAGGGCATCCTCGGCGGCCAGGCCAGCGTGCCCGGCGTGGCCGGCATCTGGAAGGACCTGACCAACTCCGTCAACCTGATGGCCAACAACCTGACCAGCCAGGTCCGGAACATCGCCGAGGTGACCACGGCGGTGGCCCGCGGCGACGTCTCCAAGAAGATCACCGTCGACGCCCGGGGCGAGATCCTGGAGCTGGTGACGACCGTCAACACCATGGTCGACCAGCTGTCGGCGTTCGCCGACGAGGTGACCCGGGTCGCCCGCGAGGTGGGCACCGAGGGCATCCTGGGCGGCCAGGCCCGGGTGCGCGGGGTGTCGGGCATCTGGAAGGACCTGACCGACAACGTCAACTTCATGGCGTCCAACCTGACCGGCCAGGTGCGGAACATCGCCGAGGTCGCCACCGCGGTGGCCCGCGGCGACCTCTCCAAGAAGATCAGCATCGAGGCGCAGGGCGAGGTCGCGGCGCTCGCCGGGACCCTGAACACCATGGTCGACCAGCTCTCCTCCTTCGCGGTGGAGGTCACCCGGGTGGCCCGCGAGGTCGGCACCGACGGCACCCTGGGCGGCCAGGCGAGCGTGCCGGGGGTGGCCGGCATCTGGAAGGACCTGACCGACAACGTCAACCTGATGGCCAACAACCTCACCGGCCAGGTGCGGAACATCGCGCTGGTGATCACCGCGGTCGCCCGCGGCGACCTCTCGCAGAAGATCGACGTCGACGCGCGCGGCGAGATCCTCCAGCTCAAGACCAGCATCAACACCATGGTCGACCAGCTCTCCGCGTTCGCCGACGAGGTCACCCGGGTCGCCCGCGAGGTCGGCACCGACGGGCGGCTCGGCGGCCAGGCCCGGGTGCCCGGCGTGGACGGCACCTGGCAGGACCTGACCGAGTCGGTGAACGAACTGGCCAACAACCTGACCCGGCAGGTGCGCGCGATCGCCCAGGTCGCCACCGCGGTGACCAGGGGCGACCTGAGCCTGCGGATCGACGTGGACGCCGCGGGCGAGCTCGACGAGCTCAAGGACAACATCAACCAGATGATCGCCAACCTGCGCGAGACCACCCGCACCAACCAGGAGCAGGACTGGCTCAAGACCAACCTGGCCCGGATCTCCGGCCTGCTCCAGGGCCGCCGGGACCTGGAGGCGGTCGCCTCGCTGATCATGACCGAGCTGACCCCGGTGGTCTCCGCCCAGCACGGCGCCTTCTTCCTCGCCCAGCCGGCCGGCCGCACCGCCGAACTGATCACCGAGGACGACGACGAGAACGACACCGTGCTGCGCCTGATCGGCAGCTACGGCTACCAGCGGCGGGCGATGCCGACCACCTTCCGGCCCGGCGAGTCGCTGATCGGCCAGGCCGCGGTGGAGAAGCGGGCGATCATCCTCAAGGAGGCGCCGCCCGGGTACCTGAAGATCGCCTCCGGGCTCGGCGAGGCCTCCCCGGCCCACATCGTGGTGCTGCCGGTGCTGTTCGAGGGCCGGCTGCTGGGCGTGATCGAACTGGCCACCTTCAGCTCCTTCACCACCGTCGCGCTGGACTTCCTGAACCAGATCGCCGACCTGATCGGCGTCACCGTCAACACCATCAGCGTCAACACCAAGACCGAGGGCCTGCTGCTGGAGTCCCAGCGCCTCACCGCCGAACTCTCGATGCGGTCCGCCGAGTTGGAGGCGCGCCAGGAGGAACTGGAGCGCACCAACGAGGAGTTGCAGGAGAAGGCCGAGCAACTCGCCCAGCAGAACCGCGACATCGAGATCAAGAACGGCGAGATCGAGGAGGCCCGGCAGGTCCTGGAGGAGCGCGCCGAGCAGCTCGCCCTGGCCTCCCGGTACAAGAGCGAGTTCCTCGCCAACATGTCGCACGAGCTGCGCACCCCGCTCAACTCGCTGCTGATCCTGGCCAAGCTGCTCTCCGACAACAACGAGGGCAACCTCTCGCCCAAGCAGGTCGAGTTCGCCGACACCATCCACGGCGCGGGCTCCGACCTGCTCCAGCTGATCAACGACATCCTCGACCTGTCCAAGGTCGAGGCCGGCAAGATGGACGTCCGCCCGGCCCGGATCGCCCTGGTCCAGCTGGTCGACTACGTCGAGGCCACCTTCCAGCCGGTCGCGCTGGACAAGAACCTGGACTTCGCCGTCCGGGTCTCGCCCGCCCTGCCGGTCACCCTGCACACCGACGAGCAGCGCCTCCAGCAGGTGCTGCGGAACCTGATCTCCAACGCGGTGAAGTTCACCGACTCCGGAGCCGTCGACTTCTCGATCCGCCCGGCCGGGCGCGAGGTCCCGCAGCACGTGCGCGAGCGGCTGCTGGAGTCCGGTTCGATCCAGGGCCCGGACGACGAGCTGATCGCCTTCGCGGTCTCCGACACCGGCATCGGCATCCCCGGCAACAAGCTGCGGGAGATCTTCGAGGCGTTCAAGCAGGCCGACGGCACCACCAGCCGCAAGTACGGCGGCACCGGCCTCGGCCTGTCGATCAGCCGCGAGATCGCCCGGCTGCTCGGCGGCGAGATCCACGCCGAGAGCGAGCTGGGCAAGGGCTCCACCTTCACGCTCTACCTGCCGCTGCGCACCGAGGCCCCGGAGGCTCCCGCCGACCCGCGCCAGGCCGCGCCGAACGGACTGGCGGCGCGTGCCTCGGTCGGGGTGACCCCGGTGGGCCTGCCGGTGCCGGTCGGCGAGAACCCGGCCGACCACTGGGCCCAGGAGGTCCGCGAGCTGGCCGAGGAGCGCCGCCGCGGCGCGCTGGAGCGCCGGCGCACCGCCGCCCTGGAGAGCGCCGCCGGGCCGCGGACGGTGGAGCCCGTGCCGCCCCGCCCGGTCGACGGCGACCGGCGCTTCGACGGCCAGCAGGTGCTGATCGTGGACGACGACGTCCGCAACGTGTTCGCCCTCACCAGCGTCCTGGAGCAGCACGGCCTGACCGTCCTGTACGCCGAGAACGGCCGCGAGGGCATCGAGATGCTGGAGCAGCACGAGAACGTCGCGCTGGTCCTGATGGACATCATGATGCCGGAGATGGACGGCTACGCGACCACCGAGGCGATCCGCCGGATGCCCCAGTTCGCCGGCCTGCCGATCATCGCGCTGACCGCCAAGGCGATGAAGGGCGACCGGGAGAAGTCGCTGCAGGCGGGTGCCACCGACCACATCACCAAGCCGGTGGAGACGGACCACCTGCTGTCGGTCATGCGCGAGTGGCTGAACGCCGACCGCGCGTGACCGCGGGGGAGGCGTGAACCCCGGCCCGGGCCCCGGGGTTCACCTCGGCCGGTCGGTCGGTTTGCTGGCGGTCGGCCCCGGGAACCGGGTAGGGTCACCGATCGTTGCGAACAGTGACCGGACGGCGACACGCTGCTGAGCGTGCGCCGGAGCACTGGCTGCGCGCCGCTCCGGATCGGGTGACGACGGGGCGATGTGCCGGGCGAGGGGGTGCGGCTAGCATGACCGGGGTAGCGGTGGGCAGTACGCGGGTGCCTGCACCGGGCGGCAGGCAGGCGACAGGAGGGCGAGCCCTGATGCAGAAGGCCAAGATCCTCCTGGTCGACGACCGACCGGAGAACCTGCTGGCGCTGGAGGCGATCCTCTCGGCCCTGGACCAGACGCTGGTGCGCGCGGCCTCCGGCGAGGAGGCGCTCAAGGCGCTGCTCACCGACGACTTCGCGGTGATCCTGCTGGACGTCCAGATGCCGGGGATGGACGGCTTCGAGACCGCCGCCCACATCAAGCGCCGCGAGCGCACCCGGGACATCCCGATCATCTTCCTGACCGCGATCAACCACGGCCCGCACCACACCTTCCGCGGCTACGCGGCCGGCGCGGTGGACTACATCTCCAAGCCCTTCGACCCGTGGGTGCTGCGCGCCAAGGTCTCCGTCTTCGTCGACCTGTACGCGAAGAACTGCCAGCTGAAGGAGCAGGCCGCGCTGCTGCGCCTGCAGCTGGAGGAGGGCGGCGACGGGCAGGCCCTGGGCGGGGCGCTGCTGGGCGAGCTGTCCGCCCGGCTGGCGGCCGTCGAGGAGCAGGCGGAGGCGCTCGGCAAGCAGCTGGACGGGGTCGAGGACACCGGGGTGGCGGCCACCGTCGCGCACCTGGAGCGCAAGCTCGCGGGGCTGCGCCGGGCCCTGGACGCGATGCGTCCGGGCAGTCCCTGATCCCCTGTCGGCGCTCACCCGTCCGGGTGATCCGATGCGGCGACCGGGTGAATCCGGGTCAGGGTGACGGTGTGTCTGCGACACGTCCGGGCCCCCGGGCTCGGGCACATGTGCAGTGGTCGCCCGCCCCGGTAGGCTGCTGACCCATGGCCACTCGCACGCCCGGGAACGCAGCACGTAAGACGAGTCCGGGACCGTCCAGGAAGACGGCGGCGAAGGCCCCGGGCAAGCCGCCCGCGAAGAAGGCGGCGGCGAAGAAGGCGGCTCCCGCGAAGAAGACGGCGGCCAAGCCGGCCGCACCCCCGCCGAAGCCGTCCAGGTCGGTGCTGATGGGCGCGCTCAACGCCCTGGCGAGCCCGATCGCCGCGATCTTCCGGGGCTTCGGCGACGGCGCGAAGAACCTCGACCCGGCCCACCGCAAGGACGGCGTGGGCCTGCTGCTGTTCGCGCTCGCGCTGGTGACCGCGGCCGGCACCTGGTTCAGCCCGCAGGGCTGGCTGGGCGAGGCGGCCACCGCCGTGGTGTCCGGCCTGTTCGGCCGGCTCGACGTGCTGGTGCCGTTCCTGCTGGCCGCGATGGCGATCCGGCTCTGGCGCCACCCGGAGCTGCCGGAGGCCAACGGCCGGATCATGATCGGGCTGAGCGCGCTGCTGGTCGGCGTCCTCGGCCTGGTCCACATCGGCTGCGGCGCGCCCATGATGGGCAGCGGCGCCTCCCGGATAAGGGCGGCCGGCGGGATCATCGGCTGGGCCGCGTCCACCCCGATGATGGCCGCCGCCGGGCCCGCCCTGGCCGTGCCGCTGCTCCTGCTGCTGGCCTTCTTCGGCCTGCTGGTGGTCACCGCGACCCCGGTCAACCGCATCCCGGAGCGGCTGCGGTCGATCGGCATACGGCTCGGGGTGGTCGAGCCCGGGCCGGAGGACGGGCACTGGGGGCGCACGCCGGAGCGCGAGCTGTCCACCGACCCGCCGGAGGACGCCGACCCCGACGCGCTGCCGTTCACCGTGGACACCGACGGTGACGACCCCTCGGACGAGGTGGCCGCCCGCCGGCGCCGCCGCCGGCGCAAGCAGGCCGACGAGCCGGAGGACGCCGAGCGGATCTCCCTGGACAAGGAGCCGCTGGACCCGTACGCCACCCGCGACCTCGCCGCCGGCGCGGCCGCCGACCTGGACGGCGCGCTGGTCTACGGCGTGCCCGCCTCCTCCGCGGTGGCGGACATGATGCACCAGGTGCAGGACCGCACCGCCCCGCCGGAGGAGCCCGCCGTCCCGGCCGCCCGCAGCGGCGGCCCGGGCGCGCCCGAGGAGCACGGCGCGGCGCCGGTGCGGATGGAGCAGCTCCAGCTCGGCGAGGGGATCACCTACGCGCTGCCCTCGCTCGACCTGCTGGAGCGCGGCGGCCCGGCCAAGGCCCGCAGCGCCCTCAACGACGAGGTGGTCGCCCAGCTCACCGGCACCTTCGCCGAGTTCAAGGTGGACGCCAAGGTCACCGGCTTCACCCGGGGCCCGACGGTCACCCGCTACGAGGTCGAGCTCGGCCCGGCCGTCAAGGTGGAGCGGATCACCGCGCTCGCCAAGAACATCGCGTACGCGGTGGCCAGTCCGGACGTGCGGATCATCAGCCCGATCCCGGGCAAGTCCGCGGTCGGCATCGAGATCCCCAACCGGGACCGCGAGATGGTCAACCTCGGCGACCTGCTGCGCTCGCGCACGGCCGCCGAGGACACCCACCCGATGGTCGTCGGCATGGGCAAGGACGTCGAGGGCCACACCGTGATGGCCAACCTCGCCAAGATGCCGCACATCCTGGTGGCCGGCGCGACCGGCGCGGGCAAGTCGTCCTGCATCAACTGCCTGATCACCTCGATCCTCGCCCGGGCCACCCCGGACGAGGTGCGGATGGTGCTGGTCGACCCCAAGCGGGTCGAGCTGACCGCCTACGAGGGCATCCCGCACCTGATCACGCCGATCATCACCAACCCCAAGAAGGCCGCCGAGGCCCTCCAGTGGGTGGTGCGCGAGATGGACATGCGCTACGACGACCTCGCGGCGTTCGGCTTCCGGCACGTGGACGACTTCAACGCGGCGGTGCGGGCCGGCAAGGTCACCCCGCCGCTGGGCAGCGAGCGCGAGCTGACGCCGTACCCGTACCTGCTGGTGATCGTCGACGAGCTGGCCGACCTGATGATGGTCGCGCCGCGCGACGTCGAGGACTCGGTGGTCCGGATCACCCAGCTGGCCCGCGCGGCCGGCATCCACCTGGTGCTCGCCACCCAGCGGCCCTCGGTGGACGTGGTCACCGGCCTGATCAAGGCCAACGTGCCGTCCCGGCTGGCCTTCGCGACCTCCGCGATGGCCGACTCCCGGGTCATCCTGGACCAGCCCGGCGCGGAGAAGCTGATCGGCAAGGGCGACGCGCTCTTCCTGCCGATGGGCGCGAGCAAGCCGATCCGCATGCAGGGCGCGTTCGTCACCGAGGCGGAGATCGCCAAGGTGGTGCAGCACTGCAAGGACCAGCTGACCGCCGTCTACCGGGACGACGTGACGGCCGGGGGCGGGCCGAAGAAGGAGATCGACGAGGAGATCGGCGACGACCTGGACCTGCTGATCCAGGCGGCCGAGCTGGTGGTCTCCACCCAGTTCGGCTCGACCTCGATGCTCCAGCGCAAGCTCCGGGTCGGCTTCGCCAAGGCGGGCCGGCTGATGGACCTGATGGAGTCGCGCGGGATCGTCGGCCCGAGCGAGGGCTCCAAGGCCCGCGACGTGCTGGTGAAGCCGGACGAGCTGGACGGGGTGCTGATCACCCTTCGGGGCTGACCGGCCGGGCCCGCGCGGGCCCGGCCCGTGTCCTGACCGAGGTGTCACTCGTTCGGTGGAGGGTAGGCGCCGTGCGGGGAACCGAACGTGCGTACACCGCGTCCCACGGCGGAAGGCGGACCCCGGGTCCCCCGCGCGGCTCCGCCGACGACCCGTCAGCGGAGTGCGGGCCCCGGTCGCACCGGGTACGCGCATTCGGGCCCGTTCCGCTTGAGAAACGATCCGCCCCCGCCCCTAGACTGTTCCCCAGCAGGTGGCCATCCGCTCGAAAGGCGTGCCCCGTGACCATCGGCAAGTCCTCCGACCGCGAGAACACCGTGCCGTCCGTCGACCCGGCCGACGACCCGGTGCAGGCGGCCGATGCCCCGAGCATCGGCCGGGTGCTGTCCACCGCCCGGATCGACGCGGGGCTCACGGTGGACCAGGTGAGTACCGCCACCCGGGTGCGGGTGCCGATCGTCCACGCCATCGAGGCGGACGACTTCGCCCGGTGCGGCGGCGACTTCTACGCGCGCGGGCACATCCGCCTGATCGCCCGGGTGGTCGGCCTGGACGGCGAGGAGCTGGTCGCCCGGTACGACGCCGCGCACGGCGGCTCGCCGGCCGCCAGGCGCCCGGCGACCCAGCTGATCGACAGCGGCCCGATCAAGGTGCCCCGCCGCGGCCGGCCGAACTGGGCGGCCGCCATGGTGGCCGCGATCGTCGCCGTGGTCGCGCTGATCGGCTTCAACCTGGTCAGCGGCAAGGACGGGCGCGGCACCACCGGCTCGGCCAGCGCGCCGCTGCCCAGCGGCTCCGGGACCGGCTCGGTGGCCCCCGCCGTCCAGCCGCCGGCGCCCGCGCCGAGCGCCGCCGCGATCGCCGCCGTCCCGGCCGACAAGGTCACCGTGAAGCTGGTCGCCGAGGGCGGCACCAGCTGGGTCTCGGCGATGGACGGCAGCGGCAAGTCGCTGTTCCAGAACAACATCGGCGACGGCCAGGACCAGACCTTCACCGACCCCAAGCAGATCAAGCTGGTGCTGGGCAACGGCGGGGCCGTGCACGCGTACGTCAACGGGAAGGACCTCGGCCTCCTCGGCAAGGACGGCCAGGTGGTGCACGTCACGTACACCCCCGGAGACCCGCAGGCGGGCTGACCACAGGGGTCGGAGGGCCCGCTGATGATCAGCTGATCCGAGGCGCGCGGCCTCCGGGGCGAACGGCACCGGAGCCCGCGCGTTAATCTTGGCCCTATGCCTGAACGCCGTACTGTCGCCCTTGTCACGCTCGGATGCGCCCGCAACGAGGTGGACTCCGAGGAACTCGCCGGGCGACTGGAAGCCGACGGCTGGTTGCTCGTCGACGACGCCACCGAGGCGGACGTCGCCGTGGTCAACACCTGCGGCTTCGTCGAGGCCGCCAAGAAGGACTCGGTGGACGCCCTGCTGGAGGCCAACGACCTCAAGGGGCACGGCCGCACCCAGGCCGTCGTGGCCGTCGGCTGCATGGCCGAGCGGTACGGCAAGGAGCTCGCCGACGCCCTCCCCGAGGCGGACGGCGTCCTCGGCTTCGACGACTACGCCGACATCTCCGACCGCCTCCAGACCATCCTCTCCGGCGGCCACCACGCCCCGCACCTCCCGCGCGACCGCCGCAAGCTGCTGCCGATCAGCCCGGCCGAGCGGCAGACCGCCGCCGGGACCGTCGCCCTGCCCGGCCACGGCGCCGAGGCCGCCGCCGAGCCGATCGCCGACCTGCCCGAGGGCCTCGCCCCGGCCTCCGGCCCGCGCACCCTGCGCAAGCGGCTGGACGACAACCCGGTCGCCTCGGTCAAGCTGGCCTCCGGCTGCGACCGGCGCTGCTCCTTCTGCGCCATCCCGGCCTTCCGCGGCTCCTTCATCTCCCGCCGGCCCTCCGACGTGCTGCACGAGGCCCAGTGGCTGGCAGGGCAGGGCGTGCGCGAGATCGTCCTGGTGAGCGAGAACAACACCTCGTACGGCAAGGACCTCGGCGACATCCGGCTGCTGGAGACGCTGCTCGGCGAGATCGCCGCGATCGAGGGCGTCGAGCGGGTGCGGGTCTCCTACCTCCAGCCGGCCGAGATGCGCCCGGGTCTGATCGACTCGATGACCGGGACCACCGACGTGGTGCCGTACTTCGACCTGTCCTTCCAGCACTCGGCGCCCGCCGTGCTGCGCCGGATGCGCCGCTTCGGCTCCACCGACCAGTTCCTGGAGCTGCTGAAGACCATCCGCGACAAGGCCCCGCAGGCCGGCGCCCGGTCCAACTTCATCGTCGGCTTCCCCGGGGAGACCGAGGAGGACTTCGCCGAGCTGGAGCGTTTCGTCACGCACGCCGGCCTGGACGCGATCGGCGTCTTCGGCTACTCGGACGAGGACGGCACCGAGGCCGCGACCTACGACGGCAAGCTCGCCGAGGACGTGATCGCCGAGCGGCTGGACCGGCTGAGCCGGCTGGCCGAGGAGATGACCGCCCAGCGGGCCGAGCAGCGGATCGGCACCGAGGTCGAGGTGCTGATCGAGTCGATCGAGGACGGCGTGGTCGAGGGCCGCGCCGCCCACCAGGCGCCGGAGACGGACGGCCTGACCACCCTCACCGGGGCCGAGGCCCCCGCGGTCGGCCAGTTCTGGCGGGCCAAGGTGGTCGCCAGCGAGGGCGTCGACCTGATCGCCGAGGCGCTGGAGCAGGTGCGGCTGCCCGGGACCGCGGGAGCCGAGGCCCCGGGAGCCGGGGAATGACCAACGGGCCCGGCGCCCCGGCCGCGGCCCACCCGGGGAGACCGGTGGCCGCGACGCCGTCGACCCCGGGGGTCTGGAACATCGCCAACGTGCTCACGATGGTGCGGGTGCTGCTGGTGCCCGTCTTCGTGGCGCTGCTGTTCGCCGACGGGGGGCACAACCCCAAGTGGCGCTCGGTCGCCTGGGCCTCGTTCGCGATCGCGATGATCACCGACCTGTTCGACGGTGAACTGGCCCGGCGCAAGGGCCTGGTCACCGACTTCGGGAAGATCGCCGACCCGATCGCCGACAAGGCGATCATGGGCTCGGCGCTGATCGGCCTCTCGCTGCTCGGCGACCTGCCCTGGTGGGTCACCGTGGTGATCCTCTCCCGCGAGCTCGGCATCACGCTGATGCGGTTCTGGGTGATCCGCTACGGGGTCATCCCGGCCAGCCGCGGCGGCAAGCTGAAGACGCTGACCCAGGGCACCGCGGTCGGCATGTACGTGCTGGACCTGACGGGCTGGCTGGCCACCGGGCGGGCCGTGCTGATGGGGCTGGCGGTGCTGCTGACCGTCGGCACCGCGCTGGACTACATCGGACAGGCGGTGCGACTGCGCCGCGAGGGCCGGGCCGCGGCGCAGTCGGGCCGCTGAACGACGGGGGGAACCGGGTGGCGGAGCGGGACTACGAGCTGGCCGAGCGGGCGCACGCCGCGCTGCGGGCCGAGGGCGGCACGCTGGCCGTCGCCGAGTCGCTGACCGGGGGTCTGCTGGCCGCCGCGCTGGTCGACGTCCCCGGGGCGTCAAAGACCTTCCGGGGCTCGGTCACCGCGTACGCGACCGAGCTGAAGGCCTCGGTGCTCGGGGTGGACGAGGGCCTGCTGGACGTGTACGGGCCGGTCCACCCGGTGGTGGCCCGGCAGATGGCCGAGGGCGTACGGGGGCTGCTGGGGGCCACGTACGGGCTCGCGACGACCGGGGTGGCCGGGCCGGACCCGCAGGACGGGCAGCCGGTGGGCACCGTACACCTGGCGCTGGCCGGCCCGGGCGGAACTCTGGTCAGTTCCCCCCTGCTGTCGGGGGGTCGTGCCACAATCCGTCACGGGGCGGTGACCGCCGCGCTGGAGCTGCTGGTCGGCCGGTTCGCCCGCTAGGCGCCCGCCGGGCCGGATCTCCACCGAACCGAGATCTGCCGATCTGGCGCGCGGGCATGGACAGCTGGAGGATCGTGTTACATCCAACACCCTGGTTGGGCAGAAACCAGGTGGCGAACGAGTTGCGTGACGGTGACCGGGTGGGTCGCCACGGGTACCACGAGGGGCCCGCGAACCCGGGTGCGACACCGGAACGAGGAGGGGGACGGCCTTGCAGCCCAGAGTGAACACGACCAGGGTCCCCGCACGCGAAGCGGGCAAGGCGGTACGGTGGGGGCGTGACATCTCGATCCGCAGTCCGAGGAGGGAGGCACCGATGATCCTGCTCCGTCGCCTACTGGGCGATGTACTGCGTCGGCAGCGCCAGCGCCAGGGCCGCACACTCCGCGAGGTGTCGGCGGCCGCCAGGGTTTCGCTCGGGTACCTCTCCGAGGTCGAGCGGGGACAGAAGGAGGCCTCCTCGGAGCTGCTCTCCGCCATCTGCGACGCACTCGACGTCCGGATGTCCGAGGTCATGCGCGAGGTCAGCGACGAACTGTCGCTCGCCGAACTTGCGGCGATGGCCACCCTCTCCGAAGGTGATCTGCTGAGGCCGGTACTCGAACCGGTTCCGCTGCCCGCCCCCGGCACCGACCGGGCGAACATGTCGCCCAAGGCCGCCGCGATGGACGTGGTCGCCGCCTGATCCCGGCCTCGACTCCCGGGCGTCCCTGCCCGGGGCGAGCGAAGGGAGGGCGGTCGTGCGAACAGACGTACGGAAGCGCCCGACGGCCCGAATACGGGCCCGGGCGCTGCTGTTCCTCCGGGTGCCGCGTCCGCTGCGATGGGTGCTGGCGGCCTCGGCGGCCGGGCTCGCCTGGTGGTTCCTGGTGGTCCGGGGACAGCTGACCGACGGTGCGGTGCTGGGGCTGCTCGCGGCCGGCGGCTGGGGGCTCGGTCTCATCCCGGTCCACGCCGACTGGAGCGCGACCGGACCGGACCGGCGCCCGCGCGCGGAGCCGGTGGGACCGGCGGAGGCGCAGCCGCCGCCGATCGGGTGAATCGACGTGGCCGGGGGTCGCGGGGTGTTCGGCCCCGTGGCCCCCGGCGTCTTCGTGTGCGGTCCGATCTTCGCGCGCGGTCCGGTCCTCCTGCGCGGTCCGGTCTTCCCGCGCGGGTCAGGGGCGCAGGCGCAGGCCGCGCGGGGTGGCGTGGAAGCCCGCCTCCTCCAGGGCGCGGCCGAGGTCCGAGCCGAGGGCGGGCTCGCCGTTGGCCCGTTCGACCGTGACGCTGCCGAGCGCGCCCTCCCGGACGGCGGCCGCGAGCGCCCCGGCGGCCAGCGCCCGGGTGGGCTCGTCCTGCGGCCACGCCAGCAGGGACTTGCCGCCGCGTTCGACGTACAGCGCCAGCTCGCCGTCCACCAGGACCACCAGGGCGCCCGCCTTGCGGCCCGGGCGGTGGGCGGTGGACTCCTTGCCGCCGGGGGCGGTGGGCGGTTCGGGCCAGGGCAGGGCGGCGCCGTAGGCGTTGGCCGGATCGGCGGCGGCCAGCACCAGTGTCTGCGGCGGCTCGCCGGCCGGGGCGGTCGGCCACTCGGCGGCCCGGGCCCGCTCCAGCCGGCCGTTCACCGAGCGCAGCCGGTCGGCCGCGCCCTCCATGGCGAACTGGGCGCCGCCCAGGCCCTCGACGAAGTAGCCCCGGCGGGCCCGGCCGCGCTCCTCCATCGCGGCGAGCACCCGGTAGACCCCGGCGAAGCCGCCGGGCACCCGTTCGGCCGCCACCGTGCCCCGGGTGAGCAGGCCGTGCCGGTCCAGCAGGCTCTGCGCCTGGGCGGTGGCCCGGACCGTCGGGTCGGCGGCGAGGGCGGGCAGCAGCGACCAGCGGCCGACGAACTGCCGGCCCCGGTCCAGTCGGTGTTCGGCTGGGTGATCCGCGAGGC
>NZ_JBEXJK010000138.1:0-19132 GCF_040609095.1 Kitasatospora sp. NPDC004799 | reverse complement strand
GGCCAGGCGTACGCGGCGGTCGAGTCGCCCAAGGGCGAGCTGGGCGTGCACGTGGTCAGCGACGGCGGGACGCGCCCGTACCGGGTCCACTTCCGGGACCCGTCGTTCACCAATCTGCAGACGATGGCGGCGATGTGCGAGGGCGGCCAGGTGGCCGACGTGATCGTCGCGGTGGCCGGGATCGACCCGGTGATGGGAGGCGTGGACCGGTGACCAACGTCGAACTCGGACTGCCGGCACTGCCGGCCGCACCGTACCCCGAGGAGGTGCACGCCCGGCTGGCCGCCGACGCCGCCGAGCTGATCGCCCGCTACCCGCAGCCCCGCTCGGCGCTGCTGCCGCTGCTGCACCTGGTGCAGGCCGAGGAGGGCTTCGTCAGCCCGACCGGGATCCGCTTCTGCGCCGAGCAGCTGGACCTCACCACCGCCGAGGTCACCGCGGTCGCGACCTTCTACACCATGTACCGGCGCCGCCCGGCCGGGAAGTACCACGTCGGGGTCTGCACCAACACCCTGTGCGCGGTGCTCGGCGGCGACCAGATCTTCGCCGAGCTCCAGGAGCACCTGGGCATCCGCAACAACGAGACCACCGAGGACGGCACGGTCTCGATCGAGCACATCGAGTGCAACGCGGCCTGTGACTACGCGCCCGTGGTGATGGTCAACTGGGAGTTCTTCGACAACCAGAGCCCGGAGAGCGCCCGGCAGCTGGTCGACGACCTGCGCGCCGGCCGCGAGGTCCGGCCCACCCGTGGCGCCCGGCTGTGCGGCTTCAAGGAGACCTCCCGGATCCTGGCCGGCTTCCCCGACGAGCGCCCGGGCGCCAACGACGAGTCCGGCGCGGGCGGCGCGCCCTCGCTGGCCGGCCTGCGGCTGTCCCGCGGCGAGGCCCTGCCCGGCACCCCCGGCACCAAGGTCGTCTCCCCCCGCCCCGAGTCCCCCCGCTCGGAATCCCCCCGCTCCGAGCAGGCCCGCCCCGAGCAGGCCCGCCCCGAATCCCCCCGCCCGGCGGGCAACGGCCAGGAAGGGAGCGAAGCGTGATGACCTCCGCCGAGCCGGCCGAGAAGCTGCTCACCCCGGTCCTGTCCGACTCCTGGGACGACAGCCGCCCCTGGACGCTCGACACCTACCGCCGCCACCACGGCTACGAGGGCCTCAAGGCGGCCCTCGCCATGCCGCCGGACGACGTGATCGCCCTGGTCAAGGACGCCGGCCTGCGCGGCCGCGGCGGCGCCGGCTTCCCCACCGGCATGAAGTGGCAGTTCATCCCGCAGAACGACGGCAAGCCGCACTACCTGGTGGTCAACGCGGACGAGTCCGAGCCGGGCACCTGCAAGGACATCCCGCTGCTGTTCGCCAACCCGCACGCGCTGATCGAGGGCATGATCATCGCTTCCTACGCGATCCGCTGCGACCACGCCTTCGTCTACCTGCGCGGCGAGGTCGTCCCGGTGCTGCGCCGGCTGCACGCGGCCGTCGCCGAGGCGTACGGGGCCGGGCTGCTCGGCCGGAACATCCTCGGCTCGGGCATCGACCTCGACATCACCGTGCACGCCGGCGCCGGCGCCTACATCTGCGGCGAGGAGACGGCGCTGCTGGACTCGCTGGAGGGCCGCCGCGGCCAGCCCAGGCTGCGGCCGCCGTTCCCGGCGATCGCGGGCCTGTACGCCTGCCCGACGGTGGTCAACAACGTCGAGTCGATCGCCTCGGTGCCGCCGATCCTGGCCCGCGGCAAGGAGTGGTTCAAGGCCCTGGGCACCGAGAAGTCCCCCGGCTTCACGCTCTACTCGCTCTCCGGCCACGTCACCAACCCCGGCCAGTACGAGGCCCCGCTCGGCATCACGCTGCGCCAGCTGCTCGACCTCAGCGGCGGCGTCCGGCCCGGGCACCGGCTGAAGTTCTGGACCCCGGGCGGTTCCTCCACCCCGATGTTCACCGACCAGCACCTCGACGTCCCGCTGGACTACGAGGGCGTCGGGGCGGCCGGCTCGATGCTCGGCACCAAGGCGCTCCAGGTCTTCGACGAGACCACCTGCGTGGTGCGGGCCGTCACCCGCTGGACGGAGTTCTACGCCCACGAGTCCTGCGGCAAGTGCACCCCCTGCCGCGAGGGCACCTACTGGCTGGTCCAGCTGCTCGAGCGGATCGAGGCGGGCCAGGGCGTCGACGGGGACCTGGAGAAGCTCCTCGACATCGCCGACAACATCAACGGCAAGTCCTTCTGCGCGCTGGGCGACGGCGCGGCCAGCCCGATCGTCTCCTCGCTC
Source organism: Kitasatospora sp. NPDC004799 (assembly GCF_040609095.1). Classification (NCBI taxonomy): domain Bacteria; kingdom Bacillati; phylum Actinomycetota; class Actinomycetes; order Kitasatosporales; family Streptomycetaceae; genus Kitasatospora; species Kitasatospora sp. NPDC004799. The sequence continues at coordinate 16,866 of NZ_JBEXJK010000138.1, read as the reverse complement.
CAGCACTTCCGGGCCGAGTACGAGCAGCACCTGGCCGAGCGCCGCTGCCCGTTCGACCCGGCCGCCTCCACCGTCTGGGCCGACGGCCCCCGCCCCGGCCACCAGTCCGCCACCGAAAGGGAGGTGCACGCGTGACGATCACAGAGCCAACCGCCTCCGAGACCGCGGTCGAACTGGTCACGCTCACCATCGACGGCGTCGAAGTGCGGGTCCCCAAGGGAACGTTGGTGATCCGGGCCGCCGAGACCATCGGCACCCAGATCCCGCGCTTCTGCGACCACCCGCTGCTCGACCCGGCCGGCGCCTGCCGCCAGTGCATCGTCGAGGTCGAGGGCCAGCGCAAGCCGGTCGCCTCCTGCACCATCCCGGTGGCCGAGGGCATGGTGGTGCGCACCCAGCTCAGCTCGCCGGTGGCCGAGAAGGCCCAGCGCGGCGTGATGGAGCTGCTGCTGATCAACCACCCGCTGGACTGCCCGGTCTGCGACAAGGGCGGCGAGTGCCCGCTGCAGAACCAGGCGATGAGCAACGGCGCCGCCGACTCCCGCTTCGAGGGCATGAAGCGCACCTACGAGAAGCCGGTGCCGATCAGCAGCCAGGTGCTGCTGGACCGAGAGCGCTGCGTGCTGTGCGCGCGCTGCACCCGCTTCTCCCAGCAGATCGCCGGGGACCCGTTCATCGACCTGGTGGAGCGCGGGGCGCTGCAGCAGGTCGGCACCGGCGAGGGCGACGACTTCGAGTCCTACTTCTCCGGGAACACCATCCAGATCTGCCCGGTGGGCGCGCTGACCTCGGCGGCCTACCGGTTCCGCTCGCGCCCCTTCGACCTGGTCTCCTCGCCGAGCGTGTGCGAGCACTGCGCCTCGGGCTGCGCGCAGCGCACCGACCACCGGCGCGGCAAGGTGCTGCGCCGGCTGGCGGGCGAGGACCCGGCGGTGAACGAGGAGTGGAACTGCGACAAGGGCCGCTTCGCCTTCCGCTACGCCCAGCAGCGCGACCGGCTGACCAGCCCGCTGGTGCGGGTGGACGGCGAACTGGTGCCGGCCTCCTGGCCGGAGGCGCTGGCCCGGGCGGCCGAGGGCCTGCGCGGGGTCCGGGCCGGGGTGCTGGCCGGCGGCCGGGTGACGGTCGAGGACGGCTACGCGTACGGGAAGTTCGCGCGGGTGGTGCTCGGCACCAACGACGTGGACTTCCGGGCCCGCCCGCACAGCGACGAGGAGGCGGACTTCCTGGCCGCGGCGGTGGCCGGGCGGGGGGTCGACGTGGACGGCACCGGGGTGGCGTACCAGGACCTCGACCGGGCCCCGGCGGTGCTGCTGGCGGGCTTCGAGCCGGAGGAGGAGTCGCCGATCGTCTTCCTGCGGCTGCGCAAGGCGACCCGGGCGACGGGCCTCAAGGTGTTCTCGGTGGCCGCGTACGGCTCCCGGGGCCTGGCCAAACTGCGCGGCGCGCTGCTGCCGGCCGCTCCCGGCACCGAGCCGGAGTGGTTCGCGGCGCTGGCGGCGGACGAGCCGCTGAACGACGACGCGGGCCGGGCGGCCGAACTGCTGCGCACCCCGGGCGCGGTGATCCTGGCGGGCGAGCGGCTGGCCGCCGTCCCGGGCGCGCTGACGGCGGTGCTTCGGCTGGCGCACGCGACCGGCGCGAAGCTCGCCTGGGTGCCGCGCCGGGCCGGTGAGCGCGGGGCCGTGGAGGCGGGCGTGCTGCCGGGTCTGCTGCCCGGCGGCCGCCCGGTGGCCGTTCCGGCGGCCCGGGCGGAGGCGGCCGCGGTGTGGGGCGGCGTCGAGCTGCCGTCCCGGCCGGGCCGGGACACCGCCGGGATCCTGGCGGCGGCCGCCGCCGGCGAGCTGGACGCACTGCTGGTCGGCGGCGTGGACCCGGACGACCTGCCGGACCCGGCCCTGGCCGACGAGGCGCTGGCGGCGGTGCCGTTCCTGGTGTCGCTGGAGCTGCGGCCCTCGGCCGTGACGGCGCGCGCCGACGTGGTGCTGCCGGTGGCGGCGGTGGCGGAGAAGGCCGGCACCTTCCTGGACTGGGAGGGCCGGGTCCGGATGTTCGAGTCCGCGCTCAAGCCGGACCAGCAGATGGGCCGTCACCTCCAGTCGGACCTGCGGGTGCTGAGCATGCTGGCCGACGCGCTGGGCCGCCGACTGGGCCTGCCGGACGTCCGGGCGGCCCGGCTGGAGCTGGACCGTTTCGCCCCCTGGGAGGGCGACCGCACGGCCGACCCGGCGGCCCACCCCGAACTGCTGCCCCGGCCGGCCGTCGGCCAGGCGGTGCTGGCGGGTTGGCGCCTGCTGCTGGACAACGGCGTGCTGCAGCAGGGGGACCCGCACCTGGCGGGCACCCGGCACCGGGCGGTGGCCCGGATCTCGGCGGAGACGGCGAAGGAGATCGGCGCCGAGGCGGCCGACGCACTGCGGCTGACCGGCCCGGCCGGCTCGCTGACGCTGCCGCTGGAGGTCACCGACTCGATCCCGGACCGCACGGTCTGGGTCCCGCTCGACTCCACGCCGGGCGGCGCCCACCGCGCGCTCGGCACCACCGTCGGCCACCTGGTCACGATCGCCGCGGCCGAGCCCGAGCCCGAGCCCGAGCCTGAGGCCGCCCCCGAGTCGGAACCCGGCGCGGACCCGGCGACACCGGCCGAGGCCGAGGCCCAGGCACCGAACGCCCAGCAGGCCCAGCAGGCCCAGCAGGCCCAGGACGCTCAGGCACCGCAGGCCCAGGCCCAGGCCCAGGCCCAGGCCGAGGCCGAGGCCGAGGCCCACGCGCCGCAGGACCGGACCGGGGCGACCGCGGACGAGACCGCGGACGGGACCGCGGCCGAAGGGGAGGACCGATGACCTCGCAGCCGTACGAGACGCTCCACTTCTTCGGCCAGGACCCGTGGTGGCTGGTCCTGCTGAAGGCGGTGTTCTGCTTCGCCTTCCTGGTCCTGACGGTGCTGATCGCGATCGTCTGGGAGCGCAAGGTGGTGGCCTGGATGCAGCTGCGCATCGGCCCCAACCGGCACGGCCCGTGGGGCCTGCTGCAGTCACTGGCCGACGGCGTGAAGCTGGCGCTGAAGGAAGACCTGGTGGTCAAGGGCTCGGACAAGGTGGTCTACATCCTGGCCCCGATCGTCTGCGCCATCCCCGCGTTCATGGCCTTCGCGGTGATCCCGTTCGGCCCGGCCGGCAACGAGGTGTCGATCTTCGGCACCCGGACGCCGCTCCAGCTGACGGACTTCCCGGTCGCGCTGCTGTACGTCCTGGCGACGGCCTCGGTGGGCATCTACGGCATCGTGCTGGCCGGCTGGTCCTCCGGGTCGACGTACCCGCTGCTGGGCGGGCTGCGCTCGGCCGCGCAGATGGTCAGCTACGAGATCGCGATGGGCCTGTCCTTCGCGGCGGTGTTCATCTACTCGGGCTCGATGTCGACCTCGGAGATCGTGGCGCACCAGCGGCCGACCTGGTTCGCCGCGCTGCTGCCGGTGTCGTTCATCGTCTACGTCATCGCGATGGTCGGCGAGACCAACCGGGCGCCGTTCGACCTGCCGGAGGCCGAGGGCGAGCTGGTCGGCGGCTTCAACACCGAGTACTCCTCGCTGAAGTTCGCGATGTTCATGCTGGCCGAGTACGTGAACATGGTGACGGTCTCGGCGGTGGCCTCGACCCTCTTCCTGGGCGGCTGGCGGGCCCCGTGGCCGGTGTCGACGTTCTGGGAGGGCGCCAACCACGGCTGGTGGCCGATGCTCTGGCTCACGCTGAAGATCCAGCTGCTGCTGTTCCTCTTCATCTGGCTGCGCGGCACGCTGCCCCGGTTCCGCTACGACCAGTTCATGAAGCTGGGCTGGAAGGTCCTGATCCCGGTCTCGCTGGTCTGGCTGGTGATGATCGCGAGCGTCCGGGCGCTGCGCAACGAGGGCTACGGCTTCGGCCAGGTGGTGCTGTACGTGGGCGCCCCGGTCGGGGCGGTGCTGCTGCTGGCGCTGCTGCGGGACTTCCTGCGGAAGCAGCCGGAGCCCGAGGAGGCCCCGCCCACGGCCGAATTCGATCCGCTGGCGGGCGGCTACCCGGTTCCGCCGCTGCCCGGCCAGGTGCTCCCGCCAGTGCCGCGCCGGCCCAGCCGCGCCCCGAAGCAACTCCAGGACGCCCTCAACGGGGCCGACCATTCCGAAGGGAGCTGAACCGAGATGTCCGACCAGTCCGGTCGTACGGACCGCCCCGAGCGGGGCGACCGTCCGTCGATCCTCGGCCCGGCCGCCGGCTTCGGCGTGACCTTCAAGGCCATGTTCAAGAAGCGGCTCACCGAGCAGTACCCGGAGCAGAAGAAGCCCACCGCTCCGCGCTTCCACGGCCGCCACCAGCTGAACCGGCACCCGGACGGCCTGGAGAAGTGCGTCGGCTGCGAGCTGTGCGCGTGGGCCTGCCCGGCCGACGCGATCTACGTGGAGGGCGCGGACAACCGGGACGAGGAGCGCTACTCCCCGGGCGAGCGCTACGGCGCGGTGTACCAGATCAACTACGCCCGCTGCATCCTGTGCGGGCTGTGCATCGAGGCCTGCCCGACCCGGGCGCTGACCATGACCAACGAGTACGAGCTGGCCGACTCCTCCCGGCGGGACCTCATCTTCACCAAGGAGCAGCTGCTGGTGGGCCTGTCCGAGGGCATGGTCGACACCCCGCACGCGATCTTCCCGGGCACCGACGAGGGCGCGTACTACCGCGGCGAGATCACCGCGGCGGCGCCGGGGACGGTCCAGCAGGAGCGCACCGACCGGGAGAAGGAGGTGCAGCAGTGATCGCGCTGGCGGAGGCGACCGGGACGACCTCCACGGGTGAGGCCGTCCAGTTCTGGGTGCTCGCGGTGATCGCGGTCGGCGGCGCCCTCGGCATGGTGCTGATGCGCAAGGCCGTGCACAGCGCGCTCTGCCTGGCGGCCACCATGCTGGCGCTGGCGGTCTGTTACATGGCCCAGGGCGCGGTGTTCCTGGGCGTGGTGCAGATCGTGGTCTACACCGGCGCGATCATGATGCTGTTCCTGTTCGTGGTGATGCTGGTCGGCGTCACCAGCGAGGACTCCCTGAAGGAGCAGCTGAAGGGCCAGCGGTTCGCCGCGGCGCTGTGCGGGCTGGGCTTCGGCGTGCTGCTGATCGCCGGGATCGCCAACGCCAAGCTGAACCACTTCACCGGGCTGACCGAGGCGAACGCCGAGGGCAACGTGCCGGGCCTGGCCCGGCTGATCTTCACCCGGTACGTGTGGGCCTTCGAGGTCACCGGCGCGCTGCTGATCACCGCTGCGGTCGGCGCGATGGTGCTGACCCACCGGGAGCACGTGAAGGCGCCGAAGACGCAGCGCGAGCTGGCGGCGCAGCGGGTCAGGGACAACATCCAGGTGCCGCCGCTGCCGGCGCCGGGCGTGTACGCGCGGCACAACGCGGTGGACGTCCCGGCGCTGCTGCCGGACGGCACGATCGCCGAGGACTCGGTGATGGCGACGCTGCGCGAGCGCGGCCAGGTCCGGGACGTCAGCCAGGCGATGCTGCGGCGGATGGCGGAGCTGGAGAACACCACAGCGGACTGGCTGGGCCGTCCGTCCTCGGAGCGCCCGGCGGTGGCGGCCCCGCGCAAGTCGCTGGAGCCGGTGCCGGCGAACGGCAAGCCGGCGGCGAACGGCGAACCGGCCGCGAACGGCGAACCGGCCGCGAAGGGACAACCGGCCGCGAAGGGACGACCGGCGGCTGCGAACGGCGAGCCGGTGCCGGCGAACCACGTGCAGCACCCGGCCGGCGAGGAGGGCGCGGAGTGAACCCGGTCAACTACCTCTACCTGGCGGCCCTGCTGTTCACCATCGGCGCGGCCGGGGTGCTGATCCGCCGCAACGCGATCGTGCTGTTCATGTGCGTGGAGCTGATGCTGAACGCCTCGAACCTCGCCCTGGTGACCTTCTCCCGGCTGCACGGGACCCTGGACGGCCAGATCATCGCGTTCTTCACGATGGTGGTCGCGGCGGCCGAGGTCGTGGTCGGCCTCGCCATCATCGTCTCCATCTTCCGGACCAGGCACTCCGCTTCGGTCGACGACAGCAACCTGATGAAGCTGTAGGCGGAGGGCCTTCGGTGAACTCTCTCATTCCGCTGCTGGTGGCGGCCCCACTGGCGGGCGCCGCCCTGCTGCTGCTCGGCGGCCGGGCGCTGGACCGGTACGGCCACTGGCTGGCCACCGGGCTCGCGGCGCTCTCGTTCGGCTTCGGCCTGGCCCTGTTCTCGGACATGCTCGGCCGTGACGCCGAGCACCGGGCGGTCACCAGGCACCTCTTCAGCTGGATCCCGGTCAACGGCTTCCAGGCCGACGTCTCCTTCCGGCTCGACCAGCTGTCGATCACCTTCGTCCTGCTGATCACCGGTGTCGGCACGCTGATCCACCTCTACTCGGTCGGCTACATGGCGCACGACGAGCGCCGGCGCCGCTTCTTCGCCTACCTGAACCTGTTCCTGGCCGCCATGCTGCTGCTGGTGGTCGCGGACAACTACCTGCTGCTGTACTTCGGTTGGGAGGGCGTGGGCCTGGCCTCCTATCTCCTGATCGGCTTCTGGCAGCACAAGCCGAGCGCGGCGACGGCGGCGAAGAAGGCCTTCATCGTCAACCGCGTCGGGGACGTCGGCCTGTCCGTCGCGATCATGCTGATGTTCGCGGAGTTCGGCTCCTTCGCCTTCGACCCGGTCTTCGGCGGCGCGCACCAGGCGAGCGAGGGCAAGCTGACGGCGATCGGCCTGATGCTGCTGCTGGCGGCCTGCGGCAAGTCGGCGCAGGTGCCGCTGCAGTCCTGGCTCGGGGACGCGATGGAGGGCCCGACCCCGGTGTCGGCGCTGATCCACGCCGCCACCATGGTGACCGCCGGCGTCTACCTGATCACCCGCTCCTCGGCGGTCTTCGACCTGGCGCCGGACGCGCAGACCGCCGTGGTGGTGGTCGGCGCGGTCACGCTGCTGTTCGGTGCGATCGTCGGTTGCGCCAAGGACGACATCAAGAAGGCGCTGGCCGGCTCGACCATGTCGCAGATCGGCTACATGGTGCTGGCGGCCGGGCTCGGCCCGATCGGCTACGCCTTCGCGATCATGCACCTGGTGACCCACGGCTTCTTCAAGGCCGGGCTGTTCCTCGGCGCCGGGTCGGTCATGCACGGCATGAACGACGAGGTGAACATGCGTCACTACGGCGGCCTGCGGAAGTACATGCCGGTCACCTTCGTCACCTTCGGCCTCGGCTACCTGGCGATCATCGGCTTCCCGGGCCTGTCCGGCTTCTTCTCCAAGGACAAGATCATCGAGGCGGCCTTCGCGAAGGGCGGCACCGAGGGCTGGATCCTCGGGCTGTGCGCGCTGGTCGGCGCGGCGGTCACCGCGTTCTACATGACCCGGGTGATGGTGCTGACCTTCTTCGGCGAGAAGCGCTGGCAGACCGACGCGGAGGGCAACGCCCCGCACCCGCACGAGTCGCCCCGGACGATGACCGTCCCGATGGTCCTGCTGGCCGTCGGCTCGGTCTTCGCGGGCGGGCTGTTCGCCTTCAACGGCTCCTTCCTGAAGTGGCTGGAGCCGGTCACCGGGCACGAGGAGGGGAACTCCCCGCTCGCCCCGCTGACCGTCACCCTGCTGACCACGGCCTGCATGCTGGCCGGCGTCGGCCTCGCGTACCTGATGTACGGGCGCTCGCCCGTCCCGGTGGTGCCGCCGGTCGGCTCCCCGCTCACCCGGGCCGCCCGCCGCGACCTGCTGCAGGACGACTTCAACCACGCGGTGCTGGTGCGGCCGGGCTCGGCGCTCGCCGCGGCGCTGGTCTTCTTCGACAGCCGCGGCCTGGACGGCGTGGTCAACGGCCTGGCCGCCGCGATCGGCGGGCTCTCCGGCCGGCTGCGGCGGGTGCAGAACGGCTTCGTCCGCTCGTACGCGCTCTCCATGTTCGGCGGCACGCTGGTGCTGGTCGCCACGACTCTCCTGATGAGGTCCACGTGATGACTCGTCCTGACAAGGGCCGGGGGGTCAGGCCATGAGCGTCCTCCTGACCGCCACCTGCGCCGTCCCGGCGGCCGGAGCGGTGCTGACCGCCGCGCTGCCGGCCGGCTCCTCCGAGAGCCGGCGCCGGACCACCAAGGCCGTCGCGCTGGGCGTCTCGGCCGTCACCCTGGTGCTGGCCGCCGTGGTGGCGACCCGCTACGACCCGAACGGCGCCCGCTTCCAGCTGAACGAGTCGTACAGCTGGATCCGCTCCTTCGGCATCACCTTCTCGCTCGGCGTGGACGGCATCGGCGCCGTGCTGGCCCTGCTCACCGCCGTCCTCGTGCCGCTGGTGATCCTGGCCTCCTGGCACGACGCCGACCCGGCCCCCGCCGGGCCCGGCGGCACCCCCGCCGCCGAGGCCCCCGCCGCCGAGACCTTCGAGGGGCGGCGGCGGACCCAGGGCTTCTTCGCCCTGATCCTGGCGGTGGAGGCGATGGTGGTCGTCGCCTTCTACGCCACCGACGTCTTCGTGTTCTACGTGTTCTTCGAAGCCATGCTGATCCCGATGTACTTCCTGATCGGCGGCTTCGGCGACCGGGCGGGCGGCCCCGAGTCGGCGCGTCAGCGCTCCTACGCGGCCGTGAAGTTCCTGCTCTACAACCTGCTCGGCGGCCTGGTGATGCTGGCCGCGGTGATCGGCCTGTACGTGACGGCGCAGGACCAGGGCTTCGGCACCTTCGACCTGCCGACCCTGACCTCGGCGATCGCCGACGGCCGGCTCCAGCTGACCGGCACCGCCGAGAAGGCGCTGTTCCTGGGCTTCTTCTTCGCCTTCGCGGTGAAGGCCCCGCTGTGGCCGCTGCACACCTGGCTGCCGAACGCGATGGGCGAGTCCACCGCCGGCACCGCGGTGCTGATCACCGCGGTGGTCGACAAGGTCGGCACCTTCGCGATGCTGCGCTTCTGCCTCGGGCTGTTCCCGGACGCCTCGAAGACCTTCGCCCCGGCGATCCTGGTCCTCGCGCTGATCGGGATCGTCTACGGCGCGCTGCTGGCGGTCGGCCAGAAGGACATCAAGCGCCTGGTGGCGTACGCCTCGATCTCGCACTTCGGCTTCATCATCATGGGGATCTTCGCCCTGACCAGCCAGGGCCAGAGCGGCGCCACCCTCTACATGGTCAACCACGGCCTGTCCACGGCGGCGTGGATGCTGGTGGCGGGCTTCCTGATCTCCCGGCGCGGCTCGCGGCTGATCGCCGACTACGGCGGCGTGCAGAAGGTCGCCCCGGTGCTCGCCGGGACGTTCCTGATCGGCAGCCTGGCCACCCTGTCGCTGCCCGGGCTCGCCCCGTTCGTCAGCGAGTTCCTGGTGCTGGTGGGCACCTTCACCCGCTACCCGGCGATCGGCGTGGTGGCCACCTTCGGCATCGTGCTGGCCGCGCTGTACGCCCTGCTGCTGTACCAGCGCACGATGACCGGCCCGGTGAAGGACGGGGTGCGCACGATGCCCGACCTCAAGGCCCGCGAACTCGCCGTGGTCGGCCCGCTGGTGGCGCTGACCATCCTGCTCGGCGTCTACCCCAAGCCGCTCACCGACCTGGTCGACCCCTCGGTGAACGCGACGCTCTCGCAGGTCCACCAGACCGACCCGGCGCCGGCCCACCCGGTCGCCGCCACCTCAGGAGGTGAGCACAAGTGAGCGCCACCGCAATGCTCGCCGCCGCCGGCGGCAACACCGCCAGCATCCCGGCGCCGCAGATCGAGTACGGCCGGCTCTCCCCGATGCTCGTGGTGTTCGCCGCGGCCGTGGCCGGTGTCCTGGTGGAGGCCTTCGTGCCCCGCCGGTACCGGCACTGGACCCAGGTGACGCTCGCCCTGGCCGGGCTGGTCGGCGCGTTCGTCGCCGTGGTGGTGCTGGCCGCGCAGAGCCACGGCTTCACCCGGATCGACCTGCTGGCGATGGAGACGGTCGCGATGGACGGCCCGGCGCTGTTCCTCCAGGGCGTGATCCTGCTGGCCTCCGTGGTCGCGGTGCTCACCTACGCCGAGCGCCGGCTGGAGCCCAAGGCCGGCGGCCTGCCCGCCGACGCCTTCGCCGCCCAGGCCGCCGCCACCCCCGGCGGCGAGCAGGAGCGGGCCGCGGTCCGGGCCGGCTTCGCCACCAGCGAGGTCTTCCCGCTCACCATGTTCGCGGTCGGCGGCATGCTGCTGTTCCCCGCGGCCAACGACCTGCTGACCATGTTCGTGGCGCTGGAGGTCTTCTCGCTGCCGCTGTACCTGCTGTGCGCGCTGGCCCGGCGCCGCCGGCTGCTCTCCCAGGAGGCGGCGGTCAAGTACTTCCTGCTCGGCGCCTTCGCCTCGGCGTTCTTCCTGTTCGGCACCGCGCTGCTGTACGGCTACGCGGGCAGCGTCCGGCTCGGCGACATCGGGGACGTCATCTCCGGCAAGGCGATGACCACCCCCGCGCAGCTGAGCACCACCCAGAGCGACGCGCTGGTGCTGACCGGCCTGGCGATGCTGGCGGTCGGCCTGCTGTTCAAGGTGGCCGCGGTGCCGTTCCACTCCTGGACCCCGGACGTCTACCAGGGCGCGCCGACCCCGGTGACCGGCTTCATGGCGGCGGCCACCAAGGTCGCGGCCTTCGGGGCCTTCCTGCGGCTGTTCTACGTGGCCTTCCCGGGCCTGCGGCTGGACTGGCGGCCGGTGATGTGGGGGGTGGCGATCCTCACCATGGTGGTCGGCGCGGTGCTCGCGGTGACCCAGCAGGACGTCAAGCGCCTGCTGGCGTACTCCTCGATCGCCCACGCCGGGTTCATCCTGACCGGCGTGATCGCCGTCAACAAGCAGGGCATCTCCTCGGTGCTGTTCTACCTGCTGGCGTACTCCTTCGTGACGCTCGGCGCGTTCGCCGTGGTCACCCTGGTGCGCGACTCCAAGGGCGAGGCGACCCACCTGTCCAGCTGGGCCGGGCTGGGGCGGCGCTCGCCGCTGGTGGCGGCGGTGTTCGCGCTGTTCCTGCTGGCCTTCGCCGGGATCCCGCTGACCTCCGGCTTCACCGGGAAGTTCGCGGTCTTCCAGGCCGCGGCGAGCGGCGGGGCGACCCCGCTGGTGGTCGTCGGCGTGCTGAGCTCGGCGGTGGCCGCGTTCTTCTACATCCGGGTCATCGTGCTGATGTTCTTCTCGGACCCGCAGCCGGGCGGCCCCACGGTGGCGATCCCGAGCGCCTTCACGGCGACCGCGATCGGGGTGGGGGTGCTGGTCACGCTGGGTCTCGGACTGCTCCCGCAGTACTTCCTCGACCTGGCGTCCAAGGCCTCGCTGTTCGTGCGCTGACCTTTACGTCCACCGCTCCCGACCAGGCCCCGTCCGGGCCGCGCCCAGCCCGCGCGGCCCGGACGGGTCTGTGTGGGGAGCCGGGGCCGGGGGAGTTCCGAGCGGCTCTCCCGCCTTTATTTCCAGCCGAATTCGCCCCCACCGCCATCCGGCCCGCAGAGCCGCCCTGACCAGGGCATCAGGCCCGATCATGACAGGATCCGCACGCCCGTGCAGTGATCCACTCGCGACCGGATACCCTGCCTGTATGGCCAGCGGCGGCACTCAGGGACCAGGCCGCTAGATCGACCAGGGACAGAGGAGTGGTCTTCGTGACCGTCGTGGAACCCTTCGGGCTCAGCGTGCAGGACCGCGACCTGACCCGGGACGTCCAGGCCGGACTGGAGGCCGTGGAGGCGGCGCTCGGCGAGGCCGTCAAGAGCGACGTCCCCTTCATCACCGTCACCGCCAGTCACCTCCTCGAGGCCGGCGGCAAGCGCTTCCGCCCGCTGCTCCTGCTGCTCGCCGCCCAGTTCGGCGACCCGGGGGCGCCCGGCGTGGTGCCCGCCGCCGTGGTGGTCGAGCTGACCCACCTGGCCACGCTCTACCACGACGACGTCATGGACGAGGCGCCGGTGCGCCGCGGTGCCCCGAGCGCCAACTCCCGCTGGGACAACTCGGTCGCCATCCTCACCGGCGACTTCCTGTTCTCCCGCGCCTCCCAGGTGCTCGCCGACCTCGGCCCGGAGGCCGTGCGGATGCAGGCCGAGGCCTTCGAGCGGCTGGTCACCGGCCAGATCCTGGAGACCCGCGGCCCCGGCCAGGACATGGACCCGCTGCTGCACTACCTGGACGTCCTGGAGGGCAAGACCGGCTCGCTGATCGCCGTCGCCTGCCGGATAGGAGCGCTGATGGCCGGCGCCGAGCGCGAGCTGGTGGAGACCCTCGGCGAGTTCGGTGAGCGGATCGGCATCGCCTTCCAGCTGGCCGACGACGTGCTGGACATCGCCAGCGACGGCCACGAGTCCGGCAAGACCCCCGGCACCGACCTGCGCGAGGGCGTGCCGACCCTGCCGACCCTGCTGCTGCGGCAGATGCCCGCCGACCCGGCCGACCCGGACGACACCCGGCTGCGCGAACTGCTCGACCAGGACCTCTCCGACGACGACCTGCACGCCGAGGCGCTGCGCCTGCTGCGCGCCCACCCGGCGCTGGAGCGGGCCCGGGCCGAGACCCTGCGCCGGGCCGAGGAGGCCCGGGCGCTGCTCGCCCCGCTGCCGGCCTGCGCGGCGAAGTCCGCCCTGGAGGGCCTCTGCGACGCGGTGGCGATCCGCACCATGTGAGCCCGGCCGGGCCCTGCCGGGCCCGGGCCCGGGGCGCGCCCCGGGATGGGGGAGACTGACTCCCGTCAGCCCACGCCTGCCGGGAAGGTCGTTATGCGTCGCGTCGTCATCGCCGAGGACTCCGTACTGCTGAGGGAGGGACTGACCCGGCTGCTCACCGATCGCGGCCTGGAGGTCGTCGCCGGGGTCGGGGACGGCGAGGCCCTGGTGAAGACCATCCACGACCTGGCGGCGGCCGACGCCCTGCCCGACGTCGTGGTCTCCGACGTGCGGATGCCGCCGAGCCACACCGACGAGGGCCTGCGCGCCTGCGTGGAGCTGCGGGCCCGCTACCCGCGACTGGGCGTGCTGGTGCTGTCGCAGTTCGTGGAGGAGCGCTACGCCTCCGAGCTGCTGGCGGGCTCCACCCGGGGCGTCGGCTACCTGCTCAAGGACCGGGTCGCCGAGGTGCGGGAGTTCGCCGACGCGGTGGTCCGGGTCGCCGAGGGCGGCACCGCGCTGGACCCGGAGGTGGTGCAGCAGCTCCTCAGCCGCAGTCGCAAGGGCGACGTTCTGGCCAATCTCACGCCGCGCGAGCGCGAGGTGCTCGGGCTGATGGCGGAGGGCCGCACCAACGCGGCGGTGGCCAAGCAACTGGTGGTCTCCGACGGCGCGGTGGAGAAGCACGTCAGCAACATCTTCCTCAAGCTGGGCCTGACCCAGAGCGCGGAGGACCACCGCCGGGTGCTGGCCGTGCTCACCTACCTCAACTCCTGAGGCCGGACGCGCCGGTTCCGCCGCGGTTCCGCCGTCGTGGCTCCCCGGGCCCGTCCGGCCCGGGGAGCGCATCTCGGCCATGCGCGCGCCGGGTGCTCGCGCCTGCCCGCCGGAGCCGGAATGATCGCCGTCGGGCGGGCGTTGACGCTCATGTGCGGTGCTGCCGCGGGCCGGTGAAATAACTGCCGTGGTTCCGGCCGCCGTCGTGTCGGCCCGCATAGGATGCGAGAGGTGCACCAGGCGGACGGGGCACGGGGCCGCGCCCGCGGTGGTGTGCCCACGAGGAGGTCCGCGGCAGTGACCAGTCAGGTCGATCAGTCAGAGGCAGTGGACGGCCCGGACGGCGGCGAGGCCCGTACCGGGAGCGGCGACGCTCGCCCGGGCTCGGCCACGCCCGCCGGCCCACCCGCGCCGGGCGGCCCTCCGGTGAAGCCGGGCAAGCCCATCCGCAGACTCGATCGGGTGATCATTCGCTTCGCCGGCGACTCCGGTGACGGCATGCAGCTGACCGGTGACCGGTTCACCTCGGAGACGGCGTCCTTCGGCAACGACCTGTCCACGCTGCCGAACTTCCCGGCCGAGATCCGGGCGCCCGCCGGCACCCTGCCGGGCGTCTCGTCCTTCCAGCTGCACTTCGCCGACCACGACATCCTGACCCCGGGTGACGCCCCGAACGTGCTGGTCGCGATGAACCCGGCCGCGCTGAAGGCGAACCTGCCGGACCTGCCGCGCGGCGCCGAGATCATCGTCAACACCGACGAGTTCACCAAGCGCGCGCTGGCCAAGGTCGGCTACCCGGCGGACCCGCTGACCGACGGTTCGCTGGACGGCTTCCACCTGCACAAGGTGCCGCTGACCACGCTGACCCTGGAGGCGCTCAAGGACAGCGGCCTGGCCCGCAAGGACGCGGAGCGGGCGAAGAACATGTTCGCCCTGGGCCTGCTGTCCTGGATGTACCACCGGCCCACGCACGGAACGGAGTCGTTCCTGCGTACCAAGTTCGCGAAGAAGCCGCAGATCGCCGAGGCCAACATCAGCGCCTTCCGGGCGGGCTGGAACTTCGGCGAGACCACGGAGTCCTTCGCGGTCTCCTACGAGGTGCCGCCGGCCAGGCTCCCGGCCGGGCGCTACCGCAACATCTCCGGCAACCTCGCGCTGTCCTACGGGCTGATCGCCGCCGCGCAGCGCTCCGGACTGCCGCTGTACCTGGGCTCCTACCCGATCACCCCGGCCTCGGACATCCTGCACGAGCTGAGCCGGCACAAGAACTTCGGGGTGCGCACCTTCCAGGCGGAGGACGAGATCGCCGGGGTCGGCGCCGCACTCGGCGCGGCCTTCGGCGGGGCGCTCGGCGTGACCACCACCTCCGGGCCGGGCGTCGCGCTGAAGTCCGAGACGATCGGCCTGGCCGTCTCGCTCGAACTGCCGCTGCTGGTCGTGGACATCCAGCGCGGCGGCCCGTCCACCGGCCTGCCGACCAAGACCGAGCAGGCGGACCTGCTGCAGGCGATGTTCGGCCGCAACGGCGAGGCCCCGGTGCCGATCGTCGCCCCGGCCACGCCCGCGGAGTGCTTCGACGCGGCCCTGGAGGCGGCCCGGATCGCGGTCACCTACCGCACCCCGGTGTTCCTGCTCTCGGACGGCTACCTGGCCAACGGCTCGGAGCCCTGGCGGATCCCCGACGTCGACGAACTGCCGGAGATCGACCCGCGGTTCGCCACCGGCCCGAACCGCGAGGACGGCGCCTTCTGGCCGTACCTGCGCGATCCGCGGACGCTGGCCAGGCCCTGGGCGCTGCCCGGCACGCCCGGCCTGGAGCACCGGATCGGCGGCATCGAGAAGCAGGACGGCACCGGCAACATCTCCTACGACCCGGCCAACCACGACTTCATGGTCCGCACCCGGCAGGCCAAGATCGACGGCATCACGGTGAAGCCGGTCGAGGTGGACGACCCGACCGGCGACGCCCGGGTGCTGGTGCTCGGCTGGGGCTCGACCTACGGGCCGATCACCGCCGCGGTGCGCCGGGTGCGCGCGGACGGCGGCGAGGTCGCCCAGGCGCACCTGCGCAACCTCAACCCGTTCCCGGCCAACCTGGGCTCGGTACTGCGGAGTTACGAGAAGATCATCGTGCCCGAGATGAACCTCGGGCAGCTGGCCCTGCTGCTGCGGGCGAAGTACCTGGTGGACGCCGAGTCCTACAACCAGGTGCGCGGACTGCCCTTCAAGGCGGCCCAGTTGGCGGACGTGCTGTGGGCCGCGATCGGCACCCTGGACGAGGAGGACCACCGATGAGCGAGCGCTTCCCGTCCCTGCGACTGGTGCCGAAGGCCGAAGGCCCGCAGAGCGCCCGGGACTTCAAGACCGACCAGGAGGTGCGCTGGTGCCCGGGCTGCGGGGACTACGCGATCCTCGCGGCGGTGCAGTCCTTCATGCCGGAGCTGGGCATCAAGCGCGAGAACACGGTGTTCGTCTCGGGCATCGGCTGCTCCTCGCGCTTCCCGTACTACATGAACACCTACGGGGTGCACTCGATCCACGGCCGGGCGCCGGCGATCGCGACCGGGCTGGCCACCGCGCGCCAGGACCTGAGCGTCTGGGTGGTGACCGGTGACGGCGACGCGCTGTCGATCGGCGGCAACCACCTGATCCACGCCCTGCGGCGGAACGTCAATCTGAAGATCCTGCTGTTCAACAACCGTATCTACGGCCTCACCAAGGGCCAGTACTCGCCCACCAGTGAGATCGGCAAGATCACCAAATCCACCCCGATGGGCTCGCTGGACGCGCCGTTCAACCCGCTGTCGCTGGCGATCGGGGCCGAGGCCACCTTCGTCGCGCGCACCATCGACTCGGACCGCCAGCACCTCCAGTCGGTGCTGCGGGCGGCCGCCGAGCACGAGGGCACCGCGCTGGTGGAGATCTACCAGAACTGCAACATCTTCAACGACGGCGCCTTCGAGGTGCTGAAGGAGCCCGGCAGCCGGGACGAGGCGCTGATCCGGCTGGAGCACGGGCAGGCCGTCCGCTTCGGCGCGGACCTGGCGAACGGCGTCTTCCGGGGCCGGGACGGCGAGCTGTTCACCGCCCCGGTCACGGCGGAGAACGAGGCGGACGTGCTGGTCCACGCCGCGCACGCGGCCAGCCCCGCCACCGCCTTCGCGCTTTCCCGGATCGCCGACGCGGACACCCTGCACCACACGCCGATCGGCGTGCTGCGCAGCGTCGAACGGCCGGTCTACGACGAGCTGATGGCGGACCAGCTGGCCACCGCCGCCGCCCAGCGCGGCGCGGGGGACCTGGCCACCCTGCTCGCCGGCAACGACACCTGGACGGTGGACTGACCGTCCGCCGGAACGCGCGGCGCCCCCTGTCCCGGCCTTGGGTTCTAGCGGTCGTTGCAACACCCCAGTTCAAGGGGTGCGATGGACTTCGAGATCCGGGAAGACCGGCACAAGAAGGGGCAGCGTCTGA
>NZ_JBEXJK010000137.1:0-19197 GCF_040609095.1 Kitasatospora sp. NPDC004799 | reverse complement strand
CCGGACGCGTTCAGCTGCCAGTAGCGGCCCCGGCGTCCGTCGAGCAGTACCGCCCCGGATTCGATGGGGGTGAGGGTGATGTCGGCCGCCGCCCTGGCCGCGGGCTGCCCGCCCGTCCTGCTGGGGGAGTGGCCGCACGGGCCCGGCGGCGGCGCCGCGCTGCTGGACGCCGCGCTGGGCGCCCTGGTGGACGCCGAGGCCCGCGCCGCGCTGGCGGACACGCCCTTCCCGCCGCCCGGCCGGGGCGGGGCCGTCGCCGAGCGCTGGCTGCACGCCCTCACCACCCCCGACGGCGGGTTCGACGGCGCCCCGCCCGGGGAGGTCGCCGAACTGCGCCGCCGGCTCGGCGCCTGGTACGCCGCGGCCGAGCCCGTCGACCCGGCCGTGCGGCTCTGCTTCCGGCTGGTCGAGCCGCTCGGCCCGGGCCCGGACGACCCCGAGGGCCGCCCGTCCGACGACGCCTGGCAGCTGGAGTTCCTGCTCCAGGCCGTGGACGAGCCCTCCCTGCTGGTCCGGGCCGCCGACCTGCACGAGGGCGGCGCCGCCCGTGCCGCGCTCGCCCGCAAGGCCGCCGACCCGGTCGACGTCCTGGTCGCCGAACTCGCCCGCGCCGCCCACCGCTGGCCCGCCCTGGACGGGCTGCGCCACCGCTCCCGCCCGGCCGCCCTGCCGCTCGACCGGGCCGGTGCGCTGGACTTCCTGCGCACCGCCGCGCCCGCCCTCGCCGAGGGCGGCTTCGGGGTGCTGCTGCCCGCCTGGTGGCGGCGCCGTCCCCGGCTCGGGCTCGCCCTGCGCGCCACCACCCCGCCCGCGCCCGGCTCGCTCGCGGCCGGCAGCCAGGTGGACCGGGACGCCGTGGTCGCCTTCCGCTGGCAGGCCGCGCTCGGCCCGGAGGGGGAGCCGCTCAGTGCACGGGAACTGGCCGAACTCGCCGCTGCCAAACAGGGGTTGGTCCGGGTGCGCGGCACCTGGCTGGAGGCCGACCCGGCCCAGATCGCCGCCGCGCTCGCCTTCCTCGCCGACCGGCGCGACGGCGTGCTCGCCGCCACCGAGCTGCTGCGGCTCGCCCTCGACCCGGAGGCGACGGTCGCCGGGCTGCCGGTCACCTCGGTGCGCGCGGACGGACCGCTCGGCGACCTGCTCGCCGGGCGGGCCGGCGCGGCACCGGCGCCGGAGCTGCCGCCGGACTTCCGGGCCGTGCTGCGCCCCTACCAGGAACGCGGGCTGGCCTGGCTGCGGACCATGTCCGGGCTCGGCCTCGGCGCCGTGCTGGCCGACGACATGGGCCTGGGCAAGACCGTCCAGACCCTCGCCCTGCTCGCCTCCGAGAAGGCCGCCGAGCGGGCCGCCGAGCGGGCTTCCGAGCAGGCTGCCGAGAGAGCCTCCGAACGCTCCGGGGGCGCCGCCGGCCCCACCCTGCTGGTCTGCCCGATGTCCCTGGTCGGCAACTGGCAGCGCGAGGCCGAGCGCTTCGCCCCGGGCCTGCGGCGGTACGTCCACCACGGCGCCGGCCGCCTCGGCGCGGAGCAGCTCGCCGCCGCCGTACGGGGCGTGGACCTGGTCGTCACCACCTACGGGCTGGTCCAGCGCGACCTCGCCGCGCTGCGCGCGATCCGCTGGCGCCGGGTGGTCGCCGACGAGGCCCAGCACATCAAGAACACCGGCACCGCGCAGTCCCGGGCGATCCGCGCGCTGCCCGTCACCCGGCACCGGATCGCGCTCACCGGCACCCCGGTGGAGAACCGGCTCGCCGAACTGCACGCCGTCCTGGACTTCGCCAACCCCGGCCTGCTCGGCCCCGCCGAGCGCTTCAAGGAGCGCTACGCGATCCCGGTCGAGCTGCACCGCAGCCCCGAGCGCACCGCCGAACTCCGGCGCCGCACCGCCCCGTTCGTGCTCCGCCGGCTCAAGTCCGACCCGGCGGTGGCGGCCGAGCTGCCCGCCAAGCAGGAGATGACCGTCTGGTGCAACCTCACCGCCGAGCAGGCCGGCCTCTACCAGGCCGTGGTCACCGACCTGCTGCGGCGGGTCGAGGGCATCCGGGGCGTGGAGCGGCGCGGCACGGTGCTGGCCGCGATCGGCAAGCTCAAGCAGGTCTGCAACCACCCGGCCCAACTGCTGCACGACGGCTCGGCGGTGGGCGGGCGCTCGGGCAAGGTCGCCCGGCTGGCCGAACTGCTGGAGGAGGCGCTGGCCGAGGGCGACCGGACGCTGGTCTTCACCCAGTACGCCGAGTTCGGCGCGATGCTCCGCCCGTACCTGGAGCGCCGGCTCGGCGAGGAGGTGCTCTACCTGCACGGCGGCCTGGCCCGGGCGCGCCGCGAGGAGCTCGTCGAGCGCTTCCAGTCCCCGGGCGGGCCACGGGTGTTCCTGCTCTCGCTGCGGGCCGGCGGCACCGGCCTCAACCTGACCGCCGCCAACCAGGTGATCCACCTGGACCGTTGGTGGAACCCGGCGGTCGAGGAGCAGGCCACCGACCGCGCCTTCCGGATCGGCCAGCGCCGGGACGTCCAGGTCCGCCGGCTGGTCTGCGTCGGCACCGTCGAGGAGCGGATCGACGAACTCCTCGCCGCCAAAAGGTCGTTGGCCGAGACGGTGGTGGGGGAGGGGGAGCACTGGCTCACCGACCTGCCGGTCGGGGCACTGCGCGAACTGGTCGCCCTCACCCGGGAGGACGCCGTGGCCGAGGAGGACGCATGACCGACGAGCCCAGACCGCCCGCGGTCAACGTCGCCGCCTACTGGCGCGGCGACTTCACCCTGCGCCCGGCCCCGACGGCGGAGGAGGCGGACGGCCCGGACGAGCCCTCGCTGCGCCGCCTCGGCCGCTCCGGCATCACCGTGCACGGCCGCGACCTCGCCGCCGTGCTCGGCCCCGCGTACGAGGCCTTCCGGGGCTGAGCGCGGGGGCTACCGTGCGGTAGCGTCGCGCGGGTGACCGACACCCACGCGACCGGGCCCACCGGCGGTGCCCGGCCGGCCGATGCCCGGCTGGCCGACTTCGAGCGGTACCGGCGGACGGTCTTCGGCATCGCCTACCGGATGCTCGGCAGCGTCGCCGACGCCGAGGACCTGGTCCAGGACACCTGGCTGCGCTGGAGCGGCGTCACCGGCCCGGTCGCCAGCCCCGGCGGCTTCCTGGCCCGTACGGTCACCAACCTCGCGCTCAACAAGCTGGACTCGGCCGCGGTCCGCCGCGAGTCCTACGTCGGCCCCTGGCTGCCCGAGCCACTGGTCACCGAGCCCGATGCGACCGACGGCGTCGAGCGGGCCGAGACCGTCTCGGTCGCCCTGCTGGTGGTGCTGGAGAGCCTGTCCCCGCTGGAGCGGGCGGTGTTCGTGCTCAAGGAGGCCTTCGGCTTCTCCTACCAGGAGATCGCCGAGGCCCTGGACCGCACCGAGGCCGCCTGCCGCCAGGTCGGCAGCCGGGCCCGGGCGCACGTGCGCGCCCGCCGGCCGCGCTACGACGCCCCGCCCGAGCTGCGCCGCCGGGCCACCGACGAGTTCCTGGCAGCCTGCGTCGGCGGCGACCTCAACCGGATGCTGGAGCTGCTCGCCCCCGACGTCGTCAGCTGGACGGACGGCGGCGGGGTGATCCGCGCCGCGCTGCGGCCGGTCGTCGGCGCCGAGAAGGTCGCCCGTTTCGTCCTCGGGGTGCTCCACCAACTCGGCGAGGGGGCCGGCGCCCGCCCGGTCCTGGTCAACGGCGAGCCCGGCGTGCTGGTCACCGTGGACGGGACGGTCGACTCCGTCTCGGTGTTCGAGTTCGCGGAGCAGCCCGACGGCGGCGTGCGGATCTCCGGGATCCGCGGCGTCCGCAACCCGCACAAGCTGGGCCACCTGGCGCACCTGAGCTCTCCTCCCGGTGACGGCACCGACCGGTCCGACCGGGCTTGACCCTCGACCAGGTCGAGCCCGCAGAGTCACCGGCATGGAGAGCGAGCTGCACAGCATCGGCGAACTGGCCCGCGCCAGCGGCCTGGGCGTCGGCACCCTGCGCTACTACGACGGCGCCGAGGTGCTCACCCCCGCCTGGGTCGATCCGCAGACCGGCTACCGCTGGTACCGGCCCGGCCAGCTCGCCGACGCCCGGCTGCTGGCCCGGTTGCGCCGGGTCGGCCTGCCACTGGCCGGCATCCGCGCCGTGCTCGGCGCCGAACCGGGCAGCGGCGAGGCCCGGCAGGTGCTCGACGCGCACCTGCGCCGGCTGGAGGACGGCCTGGCCGACGCCCGCCGCGAGCTCTCCCTGATCCACGCGATGATCGACCAGAGGGAGCAACCGATGACCACCACCCCCGCCGGACTCCGGCTCACCGTACGGGCCGAGGGCCTCGCGGCCGCCCTGGACGCGGTCCGCTTCGCGGTCGGCGCGGACCCGGAGCAGCCCTCGCTCGCCGGTGTGCTCTTCGAGCCGGACGGACCGTTGCTGCGCCTGGTCGCCACCGACCGCTACCGGATGGCCCTCGCCGAGGTGCCGGCCACCGGCGACGCCCCCGACGGGCCGGTGGCCGGCACGGTCGTCCCGACCGCGCTGGTGGACGCGCTGCGCGCGCTGCTCGGCGCGGGGGCGGCCGAGGTGGTGCTCACCCTCGGCGGCGGGCTGGTCCGGGCCGAGGCCGGGGAGCACCGGGTCGAGGGCGCCGCGCTCGACTTCGACTACCCCGACCACCGGGTCGTCACCCGGCTCGAACCCGAGCACCGGATCACCCTGCCCGCCGCCGAACTGCGCGCCGCCGTGGCGACCGGTGCCACCCGCACCCTGCCCTCCGGCCCGGACGGCGCCGACTGCGAGGTCACCGTGCTGACCCTGAGCGGGGACGGCCGGCTGACGGTCGCCGACGGCCCGGCCCCCGAGGGCTACCGACTGGCCGTCAACCGGGACTACCTGCTCGACGCGCTCGACGCCGGGCGGCCCGAGCAGCTGGTCCTCGAACTCGGCGGCCCGATCGCCCCGTTGGCCGTCCGCACGCCCGGTCGGACGGGCACCTTCTCGGTGCTGATGCCGATCCGGCTGCCCGAGTCCGGCTGACCGGCCGGGGCGGTGGGGCTCGTGCGGTGCTCTGAAAGGATCACCGCATGAGCCCGCACACCGATCCCCCCGCCTCCGAGGTCCACGTCCCCGCTCCCGGCGGCGGCCTGCTGTGGGCGGAGCGCCGCGGCACCGGCAGCCCGGTCGTGCTGCTGCACGGCTCCGGCATGGACTCCCGGCTGTGGGACGCCGTCGCCCCCGCGCTCTCCCGGCACCACGACGTGATCCGCTACGACGCCCGCGGCCTCGGCCGCTCCAGCGCGCCGGAGCGGGCCTTCGACGACGTCGCGGACCTGGGCGCCGTCCTGGACCACTTCGGTCTGCGCGGCGCCGCGCTGGTCGGCCTGAGCATGGGCGGGGAGACCGCGCTGGACTTCGCCCTCGCCCACCCCGACCGGGTCGCCGCGCTCGGTCTGGTCGGCGCCTCGGTCTCCGGCCACGACTGGCCGCCGTCGCCGGAGACCGCCGCGTACGCCGAGGCCCGGCGGCGCGGCGACGCGGCCGCGTTGGCCGAGCTGGAGCTCTCGCTCTGGGCCGCCATGGGCCGCGGCGCGCCGGGCGGGGAGCTGATCGCGGCGATGGTGGCGGAGAACGCGGCCCGTCGGATCGTCAGCGAGCACCACCTCGCGGGCGCCCCGGCCCGCGCGGCCGAGCCACGTCTCGGCACCGTCACCGCACCCACCCTGGTCGTGCACGGCGACCGCGACCACCCGGAGATCGCGGCGATCGCAGAGCGGCTGGCCGCCGACATCCCCGGTGCCCGCGGCCACCTCGTCCCGGACGCCGACCACTACCTCCCGCTGCGCACTCCCGAACGGCTCACCGAGCTCCTCCTCGCCCACCTGGCCCACCTGACCTGACCCGCCCGGGTCCGGCTCGGCGCTCGGCCCGTCCGGCCACCACGGCCCGACTTCCCCCGCCCCACCGGGCGCGCGCGTTTGCTCCCGCTAGCACCCTGCTTGCAAAAGCAAGCAGGGTGCTGCAGGCTGTCCGCATGGCCTCACTGAACGTCGGCTCGCTGGGCGAGTACATCCGCGAGCAGCGCCGCAACGCCCAGTACTCGCTGCGGCAGCTGGCGGAGGCCGCCGGCGTGTCCAACCCGTACCTCAGCCAGATCGAGCGCGGGCTGCGCAAGCCGAGCGCGGAGATCCTCCAGCAGATCGCCAAGGCGCTGCGGATCTCGGCGGAGACGCTGTACGTCCAGGCCGGGATCCTGGAGGAGCGGCGGGGCGAGGGCCTGGAACTGCGGGCCTCGATCCTGGGCGATCCGCTGATCAACGAGCGGCAGAAGCAGGCGCTGCTCGCGGTCTACGACGCCTTCCTCAAGGAGAACGCCACGTCGGCGTCCGCTTCGACGGCCGACGGCCCAGCCACCCAGAACACCCACCGGGAGGACCGGTAACCATGCCCATCACCGACGAGATCAAGAAGACCCTCAGCGACCCGACCCCGCTGTACGCCCTGGCCGGCGCCGGGGACCTCGCCTACGAGAAGCTGCGCGAGGTGCCGGGCCGGGTCGAGGCGCTGGCGGCGGACCGCAAGGGCGCGCAGGAGAAGGCCACCGCCAAGCTCCAGGAGGCGCAGTCGCTGCTGACCGGGGCCCAGGCCAAGGTCGCCGAGACCGTCACCACCCTGCCGACCGACCTCAAGGCCCTGCAGGAGCGGGCCCAGGGCTTCGCCCTGCAGCAGGTGGCCCGCGCGGTCGAGCTGGCGGTGAAGGCCAAGGAGACGTACGACGAGCTGGCCGAGCGCGGCAAGGTCGTGGTGGACAAGGCCCGCCCGGGCACGTCGGACGCGTCGGACGGGGCCGGGCGGCTCGAGCCGGCCGAGGCCGAGCCGGTCGCGGATGGCGGCGCCGAGCCCGCCCCGAAGAAGTCCGCCCGGGCCCGCAAGGACGCCGCCGACGCCGCGGAGTGACCGGGTGCCCCGCGGGGCACATCAGGTGACCGTGGGACGTTGACCCCGTTGCGGACGGTCGTCGTGCCAGGATGGACGGCGGTCGCAGCGCCGGAGTCCAGAGCAGAGGAGATCGAAATGGTCGGAGTGTTGCAGATTCTGGCCTTTTCCTACCTGAATCCGATCTGGTGGGCGACCATCGCCATCCTCGGCTACAAGCTGTTCGCCCTGGTCGACGCGGCCACCCGCCGGGAGGACGCCTACCGGGCGGCCGACAAGAAGACCAAGGGCTTCTGGGTCGCCATCCTGGCGATCTCCTTCGGCTGGGACTTCCTGTTCGGGGTGAACTTCTTCACCGGCATCGGCACCCTGGCCGGCCTGGTGGCCTCGATCGTGTACGTGGTGGACGTCCGCCCGGCGATCCGGGCGCTGACCGGCGGCAGTGGCGGCCGGGGCGGCCGGAGCAACACCGGGCCGTACGGCCCCTGGTAGGCCGCGACAGCGGACCGGGCGACGGCCCGGGCGGGTGAACTCCCCGCCCGGGCCGCCGTGTTGTCCGCCGTCGCGCCGTCGCGCCGTCGCGCCGCCCGGCCGCCGGACCGTCGGCCGAGGAGCAGCCGTCAGCCGAGGATCAGCTGCACCGGGCTGCGCTCCAGCAGCAGCACCGCGACGTCGTCGGTCAGCGCGCCGCCGTTCAGCTCCTCGACCTCCGCGATCGCGCTGTCGACCAGCCGCCCCCGGGTCAGCCCGGCGGCCTGGTGGTCGCCGATCAGGTCCGCGAGCCCGTCCTGGCCCAGTCGGCGGGACCCGGCCCCGACCCGTCCCTCGATCAGTCCGTCGGTGTAGAGCAACAGCCGCCAGCCGGCCCGCAGTTCGACCTCGTGGGCGGGCCAGGCGGCCTGCCCGTCGTGGCACGGCAGCAGGCCGAGCGCGGGCCCGGCGAGGTCGGCGGGCAGGGTGATCGGCTCGTGGTCCCGGCCGAGCAGCAGCGGCGCCGGGTGCCCGGCGAGGTAGAGCCGGGCCCGCTCGCCGGTGCCGAGCGGGTCGGGCCCGCCGTCGGCGCCCCCGGGCTCGATGACCAGCATGCAGAGCGTCGCGAAGATCTCGTCGCTGCGCCGCTCGTGCTCCAGCACGTGCTGGAGGGTGGTGAGCAGGGCCTCGCCGGTGAGCCCGGCGAAGACCAGGGTGCGCCACGCTATCCGGAGCGCGACGCCGAGCGCGGCCTCGTCCGGGCCGTGGCCGCAGACGTCGCCGATCACGACGTGCACGGCGCCGTCGTCGGTGCGCACGGCGTCGTAGAAGTCGCCGCCGAGCAGCGCGCGGCGGCGGCCGGGGCGGTAGCGCCGGGTGAAGGAGAGCCCGGCGCCGTCGAGCAGCGGGGTGGGCAGCAGGTGGCGCTGCAGGCGGGCGTTCTCCTGGCCGCGCAACTCGGCCTCGACCAGGCGCCGCTGGGACTCGTCGGCGCGCTTGCGCTCGACGGCGTAGCGCAGGGCTCGGGCGAGCAGCGGGCCGTCCGTCTCGTGCTTGAGCAGGAAGTCCTGGGCGCCGGCCGCGACCGCGGCCGCGCCGAGTTCGGCCCCGGCGGCGTCGGTGAGCACCACGACCGGGGTGTGCGGCGCCCGGCGGAGCAGCTCGTGCAGGCCCTCCAGCCCGTCCGAGGTGTCGGAGGGGTGCGGCAGGTCGGCGGGTGCGGCGAGGTCGAGCAGCACGCAGCCGAACTCGGGGGTGCGGGAGCGCCCGCGCCGGGCCCAGGGGGCGGGCGGGGCGAGCAGCTCGGTGGCCTGGTCCAGGCCGCGGGCCCAGTGGATCTCGATCGAGGTGCCGCTGTCGGCCACCGCGGCCTTGATCAGCTGGGCGTCCGAGGCGTCGTCCTCGATGACCAGCAGCCGCAGGGGCGTGTCGTCGGCCGGCCCGTCCGCCGCCGGGCCGCCCGGGTCGGAGACGTGCGACGGGTGGGAGGCGAGCGCGGCCCGCGAGCGGGGGTGGGGTATCGGGGGAGTCGCCGTGGCTGGTCCGGTCGTGGTGTGGTTACGGGCATGGCCGACGGGGGCGCCGTCATGGGCGCCCGGCAGGTCCGCGGCAGCAGGTGCCCGCCCGTCTCCCGTTGCGGGCATCGGTGGTTCCTCCCTTTCCCCGACTGCGTAACGGTCGGCGTCCGTCCGCAGTGCCCGCCTGGCACCGTGCGTCAGGGAACTTCTCGCGACCATAACGTGATCTCCGGGGATTTATCCGGCCGACCGGCGCCGTTGTGGCTATTGCCACGCCGGTGGCGGTGCGGTGACCGGACCCGGACGACGACCGGCTCCCGGCCCGGCGCCCTCCGCGTCGCTTCCGTGTCGACAGCGCCCCGCCGCCACGGCGCGAGGTCGACGGTGCCCCGCCGCTACGGCGCGAGCGCCGACCAGGGCACCGTGACCTCGCCCTGCCGCCACCGCCCGCGCGCGTCCACCAGCGGCCAGCTGCCCGCCAGCGCCGTGCAGGCCGCCACCCAGCGCTGCCGCGCCCCGAACGCCCCGTACGGCGCGGCCGCCGCCCAGGCCCGGTCGAAGTCGGTCAGGAAGGCGTGCACCGGCCGCCCCGGCACGTTGTGGTGGATCAGCGCCTTCGGCAGTCGCTCGGCCAGGTCGGAGGGCTGGCCCAGGCCGCCCAGGCGGGCCGCGAAGGTCACCGTCCGGGGCCCCTCCGGGCCGAGCGCGACCCACACGTGCCGCCGCCCGATCTCGTCGCAGGTGCCCTCGACCAGCAGCCCGTCCGGGGCGAGCCGCGCGCACAGCCGCTCCCACACCCCGGCCACCGCCGACTCGTCGTACTGCCGCAGCACGTTCGCCGCCCGGATCAGCTGGGCCGGCGCGCCGCCGTCCAGCGGCACCTCGAAGCCCCCGCGCCGGAAGGTGAGCAGCGGCGGCTGGGCGTACGGCAGCGCGGCGGCGACCCGCTCCGGCTCGATCTCGATCCCGACCACCCGGACGTCCGGCCGCACCGTGCGCAGCCGTCCGGCCAGCTCGACGGCGGTCCACGGCGCGGCGCCGTAGCCGAGGTCCACCGCGACCGGCGGGCGCCCGGCGGCGCGCAGCGTACGGCCGAGGGCGTGGGCGATCCAGCGGTCCATCCGGCGCAGCCGGTTGGTGTTGGTGGTGCCCCGGGTGACCGTCCCCACCGGGCGCCCGGGCCGTCCGCGGGCGGGCGCGGCGGGAGCGGGGTCGAAGGAGGCAGCCATGCCCAGAAGGGTAGTCGGGCCGTCGGCGGTACCGTGCTGACCTGCGGCGACGGCGGCTGCCCGGGCCGGTCGGCCGGGGCGGGAATGCCGGACGCGGTCCGGGTGGTTGCCACACTGTTGGTGATGTGTGCCCGGACGGGGCAGCGCACACCGGACAACGGGCGGCCCGGCGCGGACCGCCTCGACGGGCCGCACAGAGGAGGCTTCAGCCAGGTGATCCAGCACCCCGTCCGTTCGGTACGCCGTGCCCAGCCCGCCGCCCCCGCACGCGGCCGGCTCCAGTCGCTCGTTCCCGGCCGCCGCCGCCCGCGCCGGATAGCGATGCTGAGCGTCCACACCTCGCCGCTGCACCAGCCCGGCACCGGGGACGCCGGCGGGATGAACGTGTACATCGTCGAGCTGGCCAAGCGCCTGGCCGAGCTCGACATCGAGGTCGAGGTGTTCACCCGGTCGATCTCCTCGGACGACGCGCCGACGGTCGAGCTGGCCCCGGGCGTGCTGGTCCGCCACGTCACCGCCGGGCCTTACGAGGGCCTGGTCAAGGAGGACCTGCCGGCCCAGCTGTGCGCCTTCACCCACGCGGTGCTGCGGACGGAGGCGGGCCACCGCCCCGGCCACTACGACCTGGTGCACTCGCACTACTGGCTCTCCGGGCAGGTCGGCTGGCTGGCCGCGCAGCGCTGGGGGGTGCCGCTGGTGCACACCATGCACACCATGGCGAAGGTCAAGAACGCCGCGCTGGCCGAGGGCGACACGCCCGAGCCCGCGGCCCGGGTGATCGGTGAGACCCAGGTGGTGGAGGCGGCCGACCGGCTGATCGCCAACACCACCGAGGAGGCCGCCGAGCTGGCGCTGCACTACGCCGCCCGGCCGGACCAGCTGGCCGTCGTCCACCCCGGGGTCAACCTGGACGTCTTCCGCCCCGGCGGGCCGGGGACGCCGGCCGCCGCGCGGGCCCGGCTGGGCCTGCCGCAGGACGCCGCGGTGCTGCTGTTCGCCGGCCGGATCCAGCCGCTGAAGGCCCCGGACGTGCTGCTGCGGGCGGTCGCCGCGCTGCTGGCCCGCCGCCCGGAGCTGCGCGAGCACCTGGTGGTGCCGGTGGTCGGCGGGCCGTCCGGCACCGGGCTGGCCCGGCCGGAGAGCCTGCACAAGCTCGCCGCCCAGCTGGGCATCTGCGACGTGGTGCGGTTCCACCCGCCGGTCGGCCAGCCGCAGCTCGCGGACTGGTACCGGGCGGCGACGGCGCTGGTGATGCCCTCGTACAGCGAGTCCTTCGGCCTGGTCGCGCTGGAGGCGCAGGCCTGCGGCACCCCGGTGGTGGCGGCCGCGGTCGGCGGCCTGCCGGTC
Organism: Kitasatospora sp. NPDC004799; assembly: GCF_040609095.1. Classification (NCBI taxonomy): domain Bacteria; kingdom Bacillati; phylum Actinomycetota; class Actinomycetes; order Kitasatosporales; family Streptomycetaceae; genus Kitasatospora; species Kitasatospora sp. NPDC004799. The sequence goes on along the minus strand of NZ_JBEXJK010000137.1, from coordinate 7,709 downwards.
GCGGTGCGGGACGGCGAGACCGGCACCCTGGTGCCGGGCCACGACCCGCTGGACTGGTCGTACGCGCTGGAGCCGTACGTCACCGACCGGGCCCTGGTGGCCCGGCGCGACGCGGCGGCGGCCCGGCACGCGGCCGGCTTCGGCTGGGACACCGCCGCCGCGACCACCGCCGAGGTGTACGCCGGCAGCATGGCCCGCCCGGCGGGCCGGCTGGCCACGGCCCGTCGCCGGCTGGCCTGAGCACCGCGCCGGTACCGGCCGGACGTCCGGGCCGGTCCGGGCTGCGCCCGCCCGGTACCGGCGAGTAACGTCACCCCCATGGCAATCCGCACCAAGGACGAGGCCCTGACCCTCCTGCGCACCGCCCTGGACGAGGCCGGGGTGGCCTGGGAGCCGGCCGCCGCCGACCCGTACACCCTGGTGGCGGCCCTCCCGGGCACCCGCAAGCTGAGCACCGCCTGCGCCCTGCGGGTCGGCGACCACACCCTGTCGGTGAACGCCTTCGTGATCCGCCGTCCGGACGAGAACCACGAGGCCGTCTACCGCTGGCTGCTGGAGCGCAACACCCGGATGTACGGCCTCGGGTACGCGGTCGACGCGCTCGGCGACGTCTACCTGGCCGGCCGGCTGCCGCTGGAGGCGCTCACCCCGCAGGTCGTGGACCGGCTGCTCGGCACGGTGCTGGAGAACGCGGACGAGCCGTTCAACACCCTGCTGGAGCTGGGCTTCGCCACGGCGATCCGGCGCGAGTGGGAGTGGCGGACCAAGCGCGGGGAGTCCACCCGCAACCTGGCCGCCTTCGCCCACCTGTCCGCGCCGCAGGAGCCGGCAGCGCCCGCTCCGGACGCCCCGACGGCCGGCTGACCCGCCCGGTCAGGGGCCCGTCGGAGCCTTCGCAGCGGACTCGACCGCGGGCGCCGGGGCCGTCGGCGCGGGCGCCGCGACCTCCGTGGCCTCCGCGACCACGGGCGACCGGCGCCCCGCCGCGCCGGTCCGCCGGGCCAGCGCGACGTACCCGAGCGCGGTGACCGTCCCGACCGCCCCGCAGGCCGTCCAGAGCACCACCGGCCCGGCGTACTGGAGCAGCAGCCCGCCGCCCGCCGGGCCGAGGAACGAGGCGAGCGACCAGGAGAGGCTGTGCACGCCCTGGTAGCGGCCGCGTCCGTGGGTCGGCGCCAGCTCGGCGACCAGGCCCATCATCACCGGCGTGTTGAGGATCTCGCCGACCGTCCAGACCGTCACCGAGAGCGCGAACAGCCAGGCCGAGGACCCGGCCAGCGCGGCCAGCCCGAAGCCCCAGCCGGTGAGCAGGCAGCTGGTGATCAGCAGCCCGGTCCGCGAGCGGCCCTCCATCCACCGGGTGAGCGGGATCTGCAGGACCACGATCAGCAGCCCGTTCAGGCCGATGACCAGGCCGTACTCGGTGGAGGTGATGCCGGCGGCGCCCATGTCCACGGCCAGCGTGGTGCTGCCCTGCTGGAAGACCAGCGCGAGCAGCAGGGTCAGCCCGACCAGCGCCATGAACGGGGCGTCCCGGAACACCGAGAGCAGGCTGACCGGCGGCTCGGCGGCGCCGTCCGCCGGGTCGGGGGAGGCCTCCGGCCGGGTCTCCGGGATCCGGATGAAGATCACCACCGCGCAGACCAGGGTGGTGAGCGCGTCCAGCAGGAAGAGCGTGAGGTAGCCGTGGGTGGCGATCAGGCCGGCCACGGCGGCGGAGAGGCCGAAGCCGATGTTGATCGCCCAGTAGTTCAGCGAGTACGCGCGGACCCGGTCCTCGGACGGCACCAGGTCGGCGATGATCGCCGAGGTGGGCGGCCGGGTCGCGTTGTTGCACAGGCCCACCAGGAAGGCCACCACGGCGATCGCCACCTGGCCGTCCGCGAAGCCGAGCACGGCGGTGAACAGCGCGGTGCCGAGCTGGGCGGCGAGCAGCGTGGGGCGGCGGCCGATCCGGTCGGTCAGCACGCCCGCGACGATCGACGCGACGGCCGAACCGAGCCCGAACAGCGAGGCCACCAGGCCCGCGTAGGAGGCCGAGTAGCCCCGGTCGACGGTCAGGTACAGTGCCAGGAAGGTGACCACGAACGCGCCGAGCTTGTTCACCAGGGTGCTCACCCAGAGCCACCAGAACTGCCGCGGCAGCCCGCCCACCGTCTCGTGCACGAGTCTTCGGATCCGGGGGTTGGTGACCAGGGCGACGAGCATGTGGGGGCTCCCGAGGGCAGGCGTCCGCCGAGCGGTGCGGCAGACCCCCCTCAGCCGACGCATGTAAGTGTCAGATGCGCGCAGCACACATTACACATGGCCCGAAGGTCCCCACCAGGGGTTTTTCCGGCCCCCACTAAGCTGGGGGCCATGGCTGACACGACGTACCGACTCATCCTGCTCCGCCACGGCGAGAGCCAGTGGAACCAGAAGAACCTGTTCACCGGTTGGGTCGATGTCGACCTCAACGAGAAGGGCGAGAAGGAGGCCGCCCGCGGCGGCGAGCTCCTGGCGGCCGAGGGCCTGCTCCCCGACGTGCTGCACACCTCGCTGCTGCGCCGCGCGATCCGCACCTCGCAGATCGCCCTGGACAAGGCCGACCGGCACTGGATCCCGGTCAGCCGCAGCTGGCGGCTGAACGAGCGCCACTACGGTGCGCTCCAGGGCAAGGACAAGGCCCAGACCCTGGCCGAGTTCGGCGAGGAGCAGTTCCAGCTGTGGCGCCGCTCGTACGACACCCCGCCGCCGGTGCTGGCCGACGACGCCGAGTACTCGCAGGCCGGCGACGCCCGCTACGCCGAGATCCCGAGCGAGCTGCGTCCGCGCACCGAGTGCCTGAAGGACGTCGTCGAGCGGATGCTCCCGTACTGGTACGACGCCATCGTCCCGGACCTCGCCGCCGGCCGGACCGTCCTGGTCACCGCCCACGGCAACAGCCTGCGCGCGCTGGTCAAGCACCTCGACGGCATCTCCGACGAGGCCATCGCCGGCCTGAACATCCCGACCGGCATCCCGCTGGTCTACGAGCTGGACGCCGACTTCAAGCCCGTCGTCAAGGGCGGCCGCTACCTCGACCCGGACGCCGCCGCGGCCGCCATCGAGGCCGTCAAGAACCAGGGCAAGAAGTAAGCCGCTTGCCGACACGGCCCCTGATCCGCCCGTACGGCGCGGATCAGGGGCCGTCGTTCGTTTTCGGTCGGTTCGGGGCCAACCCGCTTGTCCGACAGGGGAGTTGGGTAGGTCGGAAAATGGTTCAGACCATTGACGGCCCAGGCGGCGACTCCTACCGTGAGGGCACCGGACCGGCGCAGGCACGCCCGGATCTCCCCGTCCGGGCCGCCGCACCCCCACGCGCGCGTCTGCGCCCCGGCGCACACTCCATCCACCCCCACGGAGGAGCACCATGCGCACACGCCACATCGTCGGGGCGGCCGTCGCCGCGCTGGCGATCCCGTTGACCCTGGCCTTCCCGGCCTCGTCCCACGGCTGGATCTCGACCCCGCCCAGTCGGGCCGCGCTCTGCGACAGCCACGTGGACGGCGTGCCGTGGGACTGCGGCGACATCCAGTGGGAGCCGCAGAGCGTCGAGGGGACCAAGGGCTTCCCGGCCCTCGGGCCCTCGGACGGCACCATCTGCGCCGGCGGCAACCCGCGCTTCGCCGAGCTGGACGACCCGCACGGGGGCGCCTGGCCGACCACGCCGGTGGCGGCGGGCCGGCCGCTCACCTTCACCTGGACGTTCACCGCCCGGCACGCGACCGCCGACTTCCGGTACTACCTGACCAAGCCCGGCTACGACGCGAGCCAGCCGGTCACCCGGGCCAACCTGGACCTGACGCCCTTCCTGACCGTCCCGTACGGCGGGAAGCAGGTGCCGAGCACGCTCAGCCACACCGCGACCGTGCCGGGCGGGCGCACCGGCCACCACGTGGTCGTCGCGGTCTGGAACATCTCCGACACCGGGAACGCCTTCTACTCCTGCTCCGACGTCCGGTTCTGACCCGGACGGGCACGCGGGGAGCGCCCACGCGGGGACGCCCGCGGGCCCCCGCCGGACCGGACGCGGGAACGCACGAGGGGCACGGCCGCCGACGGCCGTGCCCCTCCGGGCTTGCGGACGGTGGCCCGCTCAGTGGCCGCCGCAGCAGCCGCCGTCGACGCCGCCGCACTGGCAGGGCGCACCGGACTGGCAGCCGCAGCCGCAGCCCGGGCCGCAACCGCAGCCGGCGGCGAGGACGGGGAGCAGCTTCGGGGCGGTTGGCTCGACGGTGTCGTGGGCGGTTGCCGGTCGGGTCGGGTTGGCCTTCATCGAGCTTCCCTCCTAGTGACGGGCACAGTCCTGTGCCCCCACTGTCGAGTGAAACCGCCGAACGGAGGGAGCGTCAACGGGCGCGCAGAGGTGGGGCGCACGGAGACCCGTGCGCCCGCACCACCCTCGTCGCAGGTTTACTCACCCCTCGGGGTGAGCCGGTACCGGCTGTGCCGCAGCCGGCCGCGCCGGTACCGGCAGTGCCGCGACCGGCCCCGCCGGTCAGTCGGTCGGCGCGGCCTCGGCGGCCTCGGCAGCGGCCACGAACTCGGCCACGTGCTCGCCCGTCACCAGGTACACCACGCGCTTGGCCACCGACACCGCGTGGTCCGCGAAGCGCTCGTAGTAGCGCCCGACCAGGGTGATGTCGACGGCGGTCTCGATGCCGTGGTGCCAGCGCTCGTCGATCAGGTGCGACAGCAGCTCGCGGTGCAGGGTGTCGATCGCGTCGTCGTCCTGCTCCAGCTCCAGCGCCTTGTCGACGTCCTTGGTGGCGATGACCAGGCCGGCCTTGGCCACCAGGCGCTGGGCGAGCTGGCCCATCTCCAGGACGGTGGAGTGCAGGTCGCGCGGCACGGCGGTGTCGGGGTAGCGCATCCGCGCGACCTTGGCGACGTGCCGGGCGAGGTCGCCGCAGCGCTCCAGATCGGCGCTCATCCGCAGCGAGGTGACGACGATGCGCAGGTCGGTGGCGACCGGCTGCTGGCGGGCCAGCAGGTCGATGGCCCGGTTCTCCAGCTCGTGGTGCAGCTCGTTGATCTTCTCGTCGGCGGCGATCACGCTCTCCGCCAGCGCCAGGTCCGCGTCGAGGAGGGCGGTGGTGGCGCGGCCCAGGGCGGAGCCGACCAGCCGGGCCATCTCGACCAGGCTGTCGCCGATCGCATCGAGTTCCTCGTGGTACGCGTCGCGCATGTTCTCTCCTCAGTAGCTGTGTCGGTGGCGGTGCCGACCGGTCAGCCCGTCCGACCATCGTTCCGGTGTCCGGGTGACCGCTGCTGGTGGCGCGCATCGTACGCGCACACCCGAGCCGGTGGGCCGTTGTTCGGCACACCGGTCTCTCCCACACGGGCTGCCTGGCCAACTTTCCGCCGTCCGGGCGACGGTGCACGGCCGCTCCGGTGAATCGGCGGCCACCTGAAGGTGAATTCTCGGCAACGCGTGGTCGATGCCTTGATCCAACGCTTGGGGAGTGCCCTGGCCGTGCGCTTACGCTGGCCACATGGACGTGAACGTGGCCGCCGCCGCTGCCTGTGCCATAGCCGGGCTCGGCGTCGGCCTCACCGCCTCCATCGCCTTCCGCTGGAGCGAGCGCGAGCAGGCCAAGGGCAGGTACGGGACCGGCGGCAGGAACCCCGGCCGGCACCAGTCCCTGGGCACCGGCAACCCCGAGCCGCCGCTGCCGCCCGGGGTCGACACCGTACTCTCCGTGCTCCGCTCCTGCGCGATCGTGCTGGGCGAGGGCGACGAGGTGGTCAAGGCCAGCTCGGCGGCGTACGCGATGGGCCTGGTGCGCGGCGGCGCCGTCGCCGTGGACCAGATGCTCGCGCTGGCCCGCGCCACCCGCCGGGACGGCGAGATCCGGCAGGTCGAGCTGGAGGTGCCCCGGCCGGGCGCGGCCCGCGCGGCGGAGCCGCTCGCGGTCTCCGTCCGGGTGGCCCCGCTGGGCTCCCGGCTGGTGCTGGTGCTGGTCGAGGACCAGACCGACCGGCGCCGGGTGGAGGCCGTCCGCCGGGACTTCGTGGCCAACGTCAGCCACGAGCTCAAGACCCCGGTCGGCGCCCTGTCGCTGCTCTCCGAGGCGGTCGTCGACGCGTCCGACGACCCGGAGGCGGTGCAGCGCTTCGCCGGCCGGATGCAGGTCGAGGCGGCCCGGCTGGCCAGCCTGGTCCAGGAGATCATCGACCTCTCCCGGGTCCAGGACGACCGGCTGATGGTCGACCCGGAGCCGGTCGCGGTGGACGAGCTGATCGCCGAGGCGATCGACCGCTGCCGCCAGCAGGCCGCCGCCAAGCAGATCCTGATCGCGGCGGGCGGCATCGCCGGCCTCTACCTGCACGGCAACCGCGGCCAGCTCGCCGCCGCGCTCGGCAACCTGGTCGAGAACGCCGTCAACTACAGCCCGCCCCGCACCCGGGTGGCCATCGCCACCCGGCGGATCTCCAGCGCCGCGGCGCTCGGGGAGGCGGACGGCGAGCTCATCGAGATCTCGGTCACCGACCAGGGCATCGGCATCTCCGAGAAGGACCGCGAGCGGGTCTTCGAGCGGTTCTACCGCGTCGACCCCGCCCGCTCCCGGGCCACCGGCGGCACCGGCCTGGGCCTGTCCATCGTCAAGCACGTCGCGGCCTCGCACGGCGGCACCGTCTCGGTGTGGAGCGTCGAGGGCCAGGGTTCGACCTTCACCGTCCGCCTGCCCGCCGGGCAGGCACCGGGGGAGGACGAGCCCGACGACGAGCCCGACGACGAGTTCGGCGACGAGCCGGACCACGTGCCGGACGGCGGCCCCGCCGGACCCGCCGCCGCACCCCGAACCCTCACCACGGACCGCACGGACCGTTCGCTCCCCGCCGGGGAGCGGGAACAACACCTGTCAGACACAACCCCTCAGCTTGCCCCGGAGGCCTGATCGTGACCCGAGTACTGGTGGTCGAGGACGAGGAGTCGTTCAGCGACGCCCTCTCGTACATGCTCCGCAAGGAGGGCTTCGAGGTGGCCGTCGCCGCCACCGGCCCCGACGCCCTGGAGCAGTTCGAACGCAACGGCGCGGACCTCGTCCTGCTCGACCTGATGCTGCCGGGCCTGCCCGGCACCGAGGTCTGCCGCCAGCTCCGGGTGCGCTCCAACGTCCCGGTGATCATGGTGACCGCCAAGGACAGCGAGATCGACAAGGTCGTCGGTCTGGAGATAGGCGCTGACGACTACGTCACCAAGCCGTACTCCACCCGCGAGCTGGTCGCGCGGATCCGCGCGGTGCTGCGCCGCCGCGGCGAGGACGGCGGCGCGGGCGACAACGGCAGCGGCCCGGGCGCCCTGGAGGCGGGCCCGGTCCGGATGGACGTGGACCGCCACGTGGTGACCGTGGACGGCGCCAAGGTCGACCTGCCGCTCAAGGAGTTCGACCTGCTGGAGATGCTGCTGCGCAACGCGGGCCGGGTGCTCACCCGGATGCAGCTGATCGACCGGGTGTGGGGCGCGGACTACGTCGGCGACACCAAGACCCTGGACGTCCACGTGAAGCGCCTGCGGGCCAAGATCGAGCCGGACCCGGGCGCGCCGCGCTACCTGGTCACCGTCCGCGGCCTGGGCTACAAGTTCGAGCCGTAAACCGTCCCGACCACGCGGAAGGCCCCCGCCGGCAGCCGGCGGGGGCCTTCGCGTCGCTCCGGCGGGCCCGGGCGGGCCCGCCGTCGGC
>NZ_JBEXJK010000136.1:0-19261 GCF_040609095.1 Kitasatospora sp. NPDC004799 | reverse complement strand
GGTAGCGCTGCTCGCCGTCACGCCGTCCCGGTGCCGCGGTCCGGGGCCTGCTCGCCGACCGGTCCGGGGCTGGGCCGCCGTCGTTCTGCCGGGAGCCCGGGCCGCGGAACGGCCTCTAGAACGGCCGCAGCGCCGGCTCCTTGCGCGCGCCGAGCAGCCGCTCCAGCGCCCCCTCCACATCACCCCGCCAGGAGAGCGTGGTCCGGGCCTCCAACCGCAGCCGCGGGTAGCGCTGGTGCGGACGGACGGTCTTGAAGCCGACCGCGAGCAGGTGGTCGGCCGGCAGCACGCAACTGGTCGGCACCCGCCCGGACGAGCCGAAGGCCTCGATCGCCCGCACCCCGCGCCCGATCAGGTCCTTGGCCACGGTCTGCACCAGCACCCGGCCGAGCCCCTGGCGCTGGTAGCCCGGCAGCACCCGGCTGACCATCAGCTGAACGGCGTCCGGCGAGACCGGACTGGTCGGGAAGGACTGCGAGCGGGGGACGTAGGCGGGCGGCGCGTACAGCACGAACCCGGCGGGCCGGTCGTCCACGTAGACGATCCGGCCGCAGGAGCCCCACTCCAGCAGCACCGTGGAGATCCACCCCTCCTTCTCCAGCTCCGGCTTGCCCGACTCCACCGCCTCCTTCGCGCTGACCGGGTCCAGCTCCCAGAACACGCAGGAGCGACAGCCGGTCGGCAGGTCCCCGAGGTTGTCCAGTGTCAGCGGAACGATCCGCCGTCCCATGACCGCACCTCCTCCTCCCTCTCACGGTCGAGCATTCCCCCGCGAACGCCGAAGGGTGCGTGTTTCACGTGAAACAGCGCTCACGTGGAACACGCACCCTCGGGTCGTCTCCCTCGGCCGGCAAAGGTCCGGCTCAGCCCTGCGACAGCCGCAGACCGTCCTCGCCGGGCGCCATGCTGTCCAGGATCCGGTTCAGGTCCTCCACCGAACCGAACTCCAGCACCACCTTGCCCTTGCCCAGCTTGCCGCCGCGCTGCGACACCTCGACCTTGACCCGGGTGTCGAAGCGGTCGGACAGCCGGCTCGCCAGGTCGTTGAACGCCGGGGAGTTCAGCTTGCCCGCCTTCGGCGCCTGGCGCTTGGGCTTCGCCGTCTCCTCCTCCGAGCGCATCAGCAGGACGATCTCCTCGACGTTGCGCACCGTGAGGTTCTCGGCGATGATCCGCGCGGCCAGCCGCTCCTGCTGCTCGCCGTCCGACAGACCGAGCAGCGCCCTGGCGTGCCCGGCCATCAGCGTTCCGGCCGCCAGCCGGGACTGGACGGACGACGGGAGCTTCATCAGCCGCAGCGTGTTGGACACGTGCGCCCGGGAACGGCCGATCCGGTCGGCCAGCTCCTCGTGGGTGCAGGAGAAGTCCCGCAGCAGCTGGTCGTAGGCGGCCGCCTCCTCCAGCGGGTTCAGCTCGGCGCGGTGCAGGTTCTCCAGGAGGGCGTCCAGCAGCAGCTTGTCGTCCTCGGTGGCCCGGACGATCGCCGGGATCCGCTCCAGCCCGGCCTCCCGGGAGGCGCGCCAGCGGCGCTCACCCATGATCAGTTCGAAGCCGTCGGCACCGACCTGGCGCACCACGATCGGCTGGAGCAGACCGACCTCCTTGATGGAGGTGACCAGCTCGGCCAGCTTGTCCTCGTCGAAGACCTCCCGCGGCTGGCGCGGGTTGGGGGTGATCGCGTCCAGCGGCAGCTCGGCGAAGTAGGCGCCGGCCGGCTGCGCCTGCTCGGCCCGCTTCTCCGCGGCCACCCGGGCCGCCACCGTGCCGCGGCCGCTCGGCAGCGGCGCCACCGGGGCCGGTACGGGCGCGGCGGCCGCGGGCTTCTCCTCCGCCCCGCCGTCCACCGGCGCGGCGGGGCGGATCAACGCCTCCAGCCCTCGACCCAGACCGACCCTGCCCCTGCGAGCACTCACTGATGACCCTCCGTCGTGCCGTGCTGTGCCACCGGGGCGCCGTGCCCCGTACCGCTGCCGTACCGCTGCTGACCCACCAGCGGGCCGCCCTGGCCCCCCGCACGCAACCCGAGTTCGCGGGCGGCCTCCAGGTAGGAGAGCGCCCCGGTCGAGCCCGGGTCGTAGGTGAGCACCGTCTGCCCGTAGCTGGGCGCCTCCGAGATGCGCACCGAGCGCGGGATCGCCGTGCTCAGCACCTCCTGCTGGAAGTGGGTCCGGACCTCCTCGGCGACCTGGGCGGCCAGCCGGGTCCGGGCGTCGTACATGGTGAGCAGGATGGTCGACACGTGCAGCTCGGGGTTGAGGTGCGCGCGCACCAGCTCGACGTTGCGCAGCAGCTGGCCCAGGCCCTCCAGCGCGTAGTACTCGCACTGGATCGGGATCAGCACCTCCCGGCCGGCGACCAGGGCGTTGACCGTCAACAGGCCCAGCGAGGGCGGACAGTCGATCAGGATGTAGTCGAGCGGCTGCTCGTAGGCGGCGATGGCGCGCTGGAGCCGGCTCTCCCGGGCCACCAGGGAGACCAGCTCGATCTCGGCGCCGGCCAGGTCGATGGTGGCGGGGACGCAGAACAGCCCCTCGACGTCGTGCACCGGCTGCACCACGTCGGCCAGCGGCTTGCCCTCCACCAGGACGTCGTAGATGGACGGCACCTCGGCGTGGTGGTCGATGCCGAGCGCGGTGGAGGCGTTGCCCTGCGGGTCGAGGTCGACGACCAGGACGCGCAGGCCGTGCATGGCGAGCGAGGCGGCCATGTTCACGGTGGTGGTGGTCTTGCCCACCCCACCCTTCTGGTTGGCGACCACGATCACCCGGGTGGCGGCGGGCCGGGGCAGTCCCTCACCCGCTCGGCCGATCGCCCGAACCGCAGCCTGGGCAGCCCGTGCGATGGGCGTGTCGTCGATCTGGTCGACGGTCTCCGAGTCCTGCATGGGGGTCAGTGTTTCACGTGAAACCGGAGCGGCAACAGTCGCCGCCCGGTCACGGCGGAGGATGCCCGAGAGCAAGGAGCGACGTTTCACGTGAAACACCATGCCCGCTATGCCGGAAATCTGACGTTGCGACACTCCGGTGCGCTGGGGGTACCTCCCGGCCGAAGGCCGGGGGAGGGTCGGCCCGCCCGTCACCTGAACGACGACGGGCGGACGCTCCTCCCGCTCAGGAGGCCCGTCCGCCCGTGTCCGTCACGTGCCCGGCGTCACCCGGGATCAGCGGCCGCGACGCCGCCCGCCCCGGGCGCGCTCGCCGTTCCGGGCGCTCGCGGTACGGCCGGCCCGGGCCGCCTTGGCGCGCCGGGTGGCCGCCTTCACGCCGCCGGGGCTCTCCCCCGCCTTCACCTGGATCACCCGGGTGGAGGTCTCCAGGGTGCCCTCACCCACCGCGATGACGCTCGACTCGACCGCGCCCAGCTTGGCCAGCCCGGCCCGCGAGTCGGCCAGTTCCTGCTCCGCGCTGTCGCCCTTGAGCGCCAGCATCTGCCCGTGCGGGCGCAGCAGCGGCATGCCCCAGCCGGCCAGCCGGTCCAGCGGCGCCACCGCCCGGGCGGTCACCACGTCCACCGCCAGCTTGCCGACCATCTCCTCGGCGCGGCCGCGCAGCACCGTGACGTTCTCCAGCCCCAGCTCCCGGACGACCTCCTCCAGGAAGGTGGTCCGGCGCAGCAGCGGCTCCAGCAGCGTCACCGAGACGTCCGGACGGGCCAGCGCCACCGGGATGCCCGGCAGCCCGGCCCCGGAACCGACGTCGCACAGGGTGATGCCGGCGGGCAGCAGCTCGGCCAGCACCGCGCAGTTCAGCACGTGCCGGTCCCAGAGCCGGGGCACCTCGCGGGGCCCGATCAGCCCGCGCTGCACGCCCGCGGTGGCCAGCAGCTCGGTGTAGCGGACCGCGGCCTCGTAGCGCTCCCCGAAGACCTCCCGGGCGACCGCCGGCGCTTCGGGCAGCCGCTCCAGCTCGGTGCCCCGCCCCTCAGCGGCCGGGTCCACGTCCGCCCCCGGCCGGCCGGCAGCCGCGTTCTCCGTGTCCATCTCGACCTCTCCGATCCCCGGATCCACCGACCCGCTCAACGCACTGTTTCACGTGAAACATCCCAGAAGGGACGACGACCCCGCCCGCACGAGGCGGACGGGGTCGCGTCCGGTGAAGCTCTCCGGCCGCCGCGGCGGCCGGTCGTCGACCTGTCGGCCTCAGACCGGCAGCACGACCACGAACCGCTGGGGCTCTTCGCCCTCGGACTCGCTGCGCAGGCCCGCCGCGGCGACCGCGTCGTGGACGACCTTGCGCTCGAAGGGCGTCATCGGCCGCAGCTTGACCTGCTCGCCGGTGCTCTTGGCCTGCTCGGCGGCCTTGGCGCCGAGCACCGCCAGCTCCTCCCGCTTGCGGGCCCGGAAGCCGGCAATGTCCAGCATGAGGCGGCTGCGCTCGCCGGTCTCCCGGTGGACAGCCAACCGGGTCAGCTCCTGGAGGGCCTCCAGCACCTCGCCGTCCTGGCCGACCAGGCGCTGGAGCGCGCGGTCGTTGCCGTCGCTGACGATGGAGACCAGGGCGCGGTCGCCCTCGACGTCCATGTCGATGTCACCGTCGAGGTCCGCGATGTCGAGCAGACCCTCCAGGTAGTCCGCCGCGATGTCGCCCTCCTGCTCCAGGCGGGAGATGAGGCTCTCGTCGGCGCTGGCGGCGGCCTCGGCCTCGACGGCGGAGGTGGTGCCTTCCGTCACTGATGGACTCCTTCGGAGATGGGCCCGTGTGTCGGGCCGGGGAGGAAGCTCTTGGCGGCTGTCGCGACGGGCTCGGGGCCGGTCAGGACTTCTTCTTCGGCCGCTGGCCGCCACCGCGCTTCGGCTGCTGCCGGGTGCCCTGCTTGGTGCCGGCGGGCTTGGCCGCGGCCTGCTTGGCGGCCGCCGGCTTCGCACCGGAGTCGGCCGGGACGGCGTCGGCGGGCTCCTCGGCCGGCGTCTCCTTGCTCAGCTCGGCGGTCGGCTGCCCGCCGCCCTGGCGCTGGGACTTGCTCTGCCGACGGGGCTGCTGGCGGTTCGCCCGGACCGACTCCTCGACCGCGGCCGCGGCGGCCGCCTCGGAGGCCGCCTCGCTGATGGCCGCCTTGGACGGGGGCAGCATGCCCCAGAGCGCGCCCTTGATCTCCGTACCGTCCGGACGCAGTCGGCCGGCCTTCTTCAGCCGCGCCTGGCGCTCCTCGAAGGCCTTGCTGCCCGGGGTCGGGTTGTTGTGGATGACGATCAGCTGCTGGCCCATCGACCAGACGTTGGTGGTCAGCCAGTAGACCAGGACACCGACCGGGAAGTTGATGCCCATCACGGCGAACATGATCGGGAAGACGTACATCAGCATCTTCTGCTGCTGCATGAACGGCGTCTTCACCGTGAGGTCGACGTTCTTGGTCATCAGCTGGCGCTGGGTGACGAACTGCGACAGCGACATCAGGATGATCATCACGGCGGTGACGATCTTGACGCTGGTCTCACCGCTGCCGACGAAGGTCGCGGAGAGCGGGGCGCCGAAGATGTGCGCCTTGCCGGCGCTCACCAGCAGGTCACCGTGGATGACGCCGATGTCCTGGCCCTTGGCGACCTTGGCCAGCACGCCGTAGAGGGCGGTGAAGAACGGGGCCTGCACGAGGATGGGAAGGCAGCTGGAGAACGGGTTGGTACCCGCCTCCTTGTACAGCTTCATCATCTCTTCGGACTGGCGCTGCCGGTCGTTCTTGTAGCGCTCCTGGATGGCCTTCATCTTCGGCTGGATCGCCTGCATGGCCCGGGTCGCCTTGATCTGCTTCACGAAGAGCGGGATCAGGCAGATCCGGATGACGACCACCATCGAGGCGATGGCGAGACCCCAGGCCCAGCCACCGTCCGGGTCGAAGACGTTGCTGTACAGCGAGTGGAACTGGACGATGATCCAGGACACCGCTGTGTACAGGGGATTCAGGAAGGAGAAGGTCACCGGTCAGGCTCCTTGGACAGGTGGATTGGCCGCACGGGACCAATGGTCGCCGGGCCCTCGGGGTCCGGACCGGCGGGGGTGGCGGTCACCGGTTCTCCGGCCGCGGACCGGCTGTTCAGCCAGTCCCGCAACCGCCGGTGCCACACCGGATGCTTGCGCGGCGGGACGTGATCGACCCCGCCGGGCGTCCACGGGTTGCAGCGCAGGATGCGCCACGCGGTCAGTCCGCCGCCCTTGACCGCCCCGTGCACCTTCACGGCCTCGTAGCCGTAGTGCGAGCAGGAGGGGTAGTAACGGCAGACCGGACCGAGCAGTGGGCTGATCGTCCACTGGTAGACCCTGATCAGACCCATCAGCAGGTACTTCATCGCCCTGCTCCCGTCGGCGCCGTGGCGGCGGGCTCCGTCCTCAGCAACCGCTTCAGTGCCGCGTCCAGGTCACGTTCGAGGTCCTGGTACGAGGCGGTCGCGGCCTGGGGCAGCGCACGCACCACTATCAGGCTACCGGCGGGCAGCCTGGACAGACGATCACGAACGAGGTGGCGCAACCGGCGCTTGACCAGGTTGCGGACGACCGCCGGGCCAACGGCCTTGCTCACGACGAAACCCGCACGCGCCGAAGGAGTCCCCTCGGCGACGTGCGGGCGGAAGTCGCTGGTCCGGTCGGCCTGCCCCTGCGGGTCACCCTCTCTGCTGAGATGGACGACCAGAAGGGGCCGGCCGGCCCGGCGACCGCGTTTCACCGCGGTCGCGAAGTCCTGGCGCCGCCGCAGCCGATTCTCGGAGGGCAGCACAACAGACTCTGGCGCGGATCAGGCGGACAGGCTGGCGCGGCCCTTGCCACGGCGGGCGGCCAGGATGGCGCGGCCGGCGCGGGTACGCATACGCAGCCGGAAGCCGTGGGTCTTCGCGCGACGACGGTTGTTCGGCTGGAAGGTGCGCTTGCTCACTCGGGGGCTCCTGAGGTGAATCGTAGGATGACGGGGAGTCGCTTGGCCGTCACCGTGCGTCCGCGTGATCTCCCCTGATTTCGGAAATCCGGCCCATCGCCCCAGTTCGGCTGGGGTCTGAGGCAATCCACGGCGCCCGTGCTGCGCGCCTTTTGGAGCGGGTGGACCCGCGGACATGCGGCAGCGGCCATCGACAACTCGACCTGGTTACGGTACGCGGGACGGGGCACGAGGGTCAAACCAGCCCGCCCGGACCCCCCGTTGCCCACAGCCTGTGGACAACGACTTGATCCGGCTCTGTTCGCTGACTACCGTTGCAGAACTTGTCTGGTTTGTTCTTGGAAAGCGTGCACCAGTGGCTGATGTCAACAGCGACCTCGTCCCGGTCTGGGCCAGGGTCGTCGAGCGGCTGGTCAGCGACCCCGATGTCGGGGAGATGGACAAGCAGTGGGTGCAGCGCACCCAGCCGATGTGGATGATGCACGACACCGCCCTGCTGGCGACCCCGAACGAGCGGGCCAAGCAGGTGCTGGAGGGCCGGCTGCTGCCGCAGCTGACCGAGGCCCTCAGCCGCGAGCTCAGCCGCCCGGTCCGGATCGCCGTGATGGTCGACGCCGACGCGGTGCCGACCACCCCCGCGCCCGCCGCCCAGGCCCCCGCCGAGCCCTACCCCGGCCCGGCCGAGGAGGACGTCCCCGACTACGGCGGCCAGGGCTACCAGCAGCCGTACGAGCACGGCCAGCCCTACGAGAAGGGGCAGTCGTACGAACAGGACTACGAGCGCCCCCGCTACGACACCGGCGGCTACGAGCAGCGCCAGGCCCCGTACGGCGGCCCCGGCGGCGGACCGGGCTGGCAGGGGTACCCGGAACAGGGCTACCAGGAGCAGCCGCCCGGCTACCGCGGTCCGGAGGAGCCCGCGCCCCGCCCGGCGCCGCGGCCCGTTCCCGGCCCGCCCGCGACCACCCAGGGCGACCTCTTCGGCGGCGCCTACGGCCCCGGCCCGAACGAGCAGCCCCGCACCGCTGCCGGCCGCCGCGCCGGCGGGTCCCGCCCCTCCGGCGGCCGCCCGGCGGAGAAGGCCGCCCCGGAGCGCTCCTCCGAGCGTCCCGGCGTCCCCGGCGTGCCCGCCCCGCCCGGCGCTCCCCCGGCCGGCGGCTCCCGCAAGGACGAGCCGGCCGCCCGGCTGAACCCCAAGTACCTGTTCGACACCTTCGTCATCGGCGCCAGCAACCGCTTCGCGCACGCGGCGGCGGTGGCGGTCGCCGAGGCCCCGGCCAAGGCGTACAACCCGCTCTTCATCTACGGCGAGTCCGGGCTGGGCAAGACCCACCTGCTGCACGCCATCGGGCACTACTCGCGCAGCCTCTTCCCGGGCACCCGGGTGCGCTACGTGTCCTCCGAGGAGTTCACCAACGAGTTCATCAACTCGATCCGGGACGGCAAGGCGGACACCTTCCGCCGCCGCTACCGGGACATGGACATCCTGCTCGTGGACGACGTCCAGTTCCTCGCGAGCAAGGAGTCCACGCAGGAGGAGTTCTTCCACACCTTCAACACCCTGCACAACGCGAACAAGCAGATCGTCCTCTCCTCGGACCGGCCGCCCAAGCTGCTGACCACGCTGGAGGACCGGCTGCGCAACCGCTTCGAGTGGGGTCTGATCACCGACGTCACCCCGCCGGAGCTGGAGACCCGGATCGCGATCCTGCGCAAGAAGGCAATCCAGGAGCAACTCAACGCTCCCGCCGACGTGTTGGAGTTCATCGCGTCCCGGATCACCCGCAACATCCGGGAGTTGGAGGGCGCGCTGATCCGGGTCACCGCCTTCGCCAACCTCAACCGGGCCCCGGTGGACCTGGAGTTGGCCGGGATCGTCCTCAAGGACCTGATCCCGGGCGGGGACGAGGACGCCGGCCCGGAGATCACCGCGCAGGTCATCATGCAGCAGACCGCGGCGTACTTCGGCCTGGGCGTGGACGACCTCTGCGGATCCTCGCGCAGCCGGGTGCTGGTGACGGCCCGGCAGATCGCGATGTACCTCTGCCGCGAGCTCACCGACCTCTCGCTGCCGAAGATCGGCGCGCAGTTCGGCGGCCGCGACCACACCACGGTGATGCACGCGGACCGCAAGATCCGCTCGCTGATGGCCGAGCGGCGCTCGATCTACAACCAGGTCACCGAACTCACCAACCGCATCAAGAGCTAGCCGGCCCCGCGCGGTTCGAAGCGGTTGCGGGGCTGCCCGGCACCGCGCAACCCCATGCGGCACGGCAGCCGCGGTACGGCACCCCGCGCTGCAGCACCACGCGGCACGGCCCGGTGGGCCTCCAGGGCGTCAGGAGCGAATCCTGACGCCCTTTTCGCGCATCCGCAGGTGTGCACCGCGCGGCGGCTGGGCAGGGATGCCGTCGACGGACGTTCCGCCAGTCCACAGCCCGCGCCGAACAACTGACCGGTGATTCGAAAACCCGGGGCGCGCAAGGCCGTTGTCCACAGGACGGGCCCCTTCTCCACCGTCCACAGGGTGGGGGCTCCGGAGTTATCCAGAATTCGTCCACAGGCCCGTCACCGCTACGCTCTTCCGCGCAGGTCAGGTGCCTGTGGGCTTGTGCACAACGGTTATCCACAGGATGTGGACAATTGACGGGCCGCCAGTGGGCCGTCCGGGTTATCCACCGGTTGTCCCCAGGCCGGGGGCGGTTATCCCCAGGTTGTCCACAGCGGCGTCCACAGTTCGACAACCGTGGGGTAGCGTTCATACCCTGGTGTGAAAGGCGTCACGAAAAGTTGACCGGCGCCCGTGGATAACCGGGCCCGGATCTGGGGACAGCCCTGGGGATAACCTGTGGATACCCAGCGTGCCCTGTGGGTAACGCTCGGCTGTCCACAGCGCGGCCTGCCCGTCCACAGCCGCCATCCACAGTCACTGTGGACAAAATTCGGGCTCTGACCTGCGGAAACGGGGTTATCCACGGTTTCCACAGGCCCTACTACTACCACTACACATTTAGACCCCGGACTTGCTTTCAAAGTGGGTGGGCCCCGAATCTGTGGACAACCGGCCTCCGACAACCGTTCGGGTTGCTTCCGCCCGTCTGCCCCGTCTGTCGGCGGAGTACGTCAGACTGTCCTTGCGACTGGAAGCGGAGTGACCGAGCTCGGCGGACAGGCGGACCGACGATCAAGATCAGACGAACCAGAGTGCGAGCGGGAGCGCTCGATCCAGGAGGCGGTTACCGGTGAAGTTCCGGGTGGAGCGTGACGTCCTCGCGGAGGCGGTGGCCTGGGCTGCCCGCAGCCTCCCGGCACGGCCGCCGGTGCCTGTGCTGGCCGGCCTGCTGCTGACCGCGCAGGAGGGCAGCCTGGCGCTGTCCGGCTTCGACTACGAGGTCTCGGCCCGGGTCGAGCTGGAGGCGGACGTCGAGGAGGCCGGCACCGTCCTGGTCTCCGGCCGGCTGCTGAACGACATCTCCCGCAACCTCCCCAACCGCCCGGTGGAGATCTCCACCGACGGCCAGCGGGTCAGCGTGGTCTGCGGCAGCTCCCGCTTCACCCTCCCCACCCTCCCGGTGGACGAGTACCCCGCGCTCCCCCAGATGCCGACCGCCACCGGCACCGTCGCGGGCGACGTCTTCGCCTCCGCCGTCAGCCAGGCCGCGGTCGCCGCCGGCCGGGACGACACCCTCCCGGTGCTCACCGGTGTCCGGGTGGAGATCGAGGGGGACCGCATCACCCTCGCCGCCACCGACCGCTACCGCTTCGCCGTCCGCGAGCTGCTGTGGAAGCCCGAGCAGTCGGACATCTCCGCCGTCGCGCTGGTCCCCGCCAAGACCCTCCAGGACATCGCCAAGTCCCTGGGCAGCGGCGACACCGTCTCCATCGCGCTCTCCTCGGGCGGCGCGGGCGAGGGCCTGATCGGTTTCGAGGGCGCCGGCCGCCGGACCACCACCCGGCTGCTGGAGGGCGAGTTCCCCAAGTTCCGCAGCCTGTTCCCGACCGAGTTCAGCGCCGTCGCCGCGATCCAGACCCAGCCCTTCCTGGAGGCGCTCAAGCGCGTCTCGCTGGTCGCCGAGCGCAACACGCCGGTCCGGCTGAACTTCGAGCAGGGCGTGCTGACGCTGGAGGCCGGCTCGGGCGACGACGCCCAGGCCACCGAGCGGATCGAGGCGGACCTCGAGGGCGACGACATCTCGATCGCCTTCAACCCGGGCTACCTGGAGGAGGGCCTCAAGGCCATCGACTCCCCGTTCGCCCAGCTCAGCTTCACCACCCCGACCAAGCCCGCGCTGCTCAGCGGCAAGGTCTCGGTGGACGCCGAGGAGGACAAGGCCTACCAGTACCTGATCATGCCGGTCCGCCTCTCCGGCTGATCCCCCGGATCCGACCGTCCACAGGCTGTGCACACCCGCTGTGCACAGCCTGTGGACGTCTCCCCCTCCGGAGGCCCCCCGACTCCCCCGCCCGGCCGGACCGCAGAGGGGCGGGCGCGCTCCAGCGCGTAGGCTCAAGGAGTGCGGCAACGGCGCCGCCGGCAGGCACGTCACCACAGGTAAGGACTTGGTCATGGAGCTCGGCCTCATCGGTCTCGGCAAGATGGGCGGCAACATGCGCGAGCGGATCCGCCGCGCCGGCCACACCGTCATCGGCTACGACCGCAACCCGGACATCTCCGACGTCGCGAGCCTCCAGGAGCTCGTCACCAAGCTCCAGGGCCCGCGCGTGGTCTGGGTCATGGTGCCGGCGGGCGCCGCCACCCAGGCGACCGTCGACGAGCTCGCCGAGCTGCTCTCCCCCGGCGACGTGGTCGTCGACGGCGGCAACTCCCGCTGGACCGACGACATCAAGCACGCCGAGGCGCTGGCCGCCAAGGGCATCGGCTTCGTGGACTGCGGCGTCTCCGGCGGCGTCTGGGGCCTGGAGAACGGCTACGCGCTGATGTACGGCGGCGACGCCGAGCACGTCGCCAAGGTCCAGCCGATCTTCCAGGCGCTCAAGCCCGAGGGCGAGTTCGGCAACGTGCACGCGGGCGCGGTGGGCGCCGGCCACTTCGCGAAGATGGTCCACAACGGCATCGAGTACGCGATGATGCAGGCCTTCGCCGAGGGCTGGGAGCTGCTGGAGGCGGCCCCCGAGGTCACCGACGTGCGCGAGGTCTTCCGCAGCTGGCAGGAGGGCACCGTCATCCGCTCCTGGCTGCTGGACCTGGCCGTCAACGCCCTGGACGAGGACGAGCACCTGGACAAGCTGCGCGGCTGGGCCGCCGACTCCGGCGAGGGCCGCTGGACCGTCGAGGCCGCGATCGACCACGCGGTGCCGCTGCCGGCGATCACCGCCTCGCTGTTCGCCCGCTTCGCCTCGCGCCAGGACGACTCGCCGCAGATGAAGATGATCGCCGCGCTGCGCAACCAGTTCGGCGGCCACGCGGTCGAGTCCAAGTAACCAGCAGTCCCCCCACGAGAAGGCGGGCGCAGTCCACAGCCATGCACGTCGCGCATCTGTCGCTCGCCGACTTCCGGTCGTACGCCCGGGCCGAGGTTCCCCTCGACCCGGGCGTGACCGCCTTCGTCGGACCCAACGGCCAGGGCAAGACCAACCTGGTCGAGGCGATCGGCTACGTCGCCACCCTGGGCAGCCACCGGGTCGCCACCGACGCCCCGCTGATCCGGCTGGGCGCCGAGCGGGCGGTGGTCCGCACCTCGGTGGTGGACCGCGGCCGCTCCACCCTGATCGAGCTGGAGCTCACCCCGGGCAAGGCCAACCGGGCCCGGATCAACCGCTCCGACAACGTCCGCCCGCGCGACGTGCTGGGCCTGCTGCGCACCGTGCTGTTCGCCCCCGAGGACCTCAGCCTGGTCAAGGGCGACCCGGGTGAGCGGCGGCGCTTCCTGGACGAGCTGCTGACCGCCCGGGCACCCCGGCTGGCCGGCGTCCGGCAGGACTACGAGCGGGTGCTCAAGCAGCGCAACGCCCTGCTGAAGACCGCCGCGATGGCCCGCCGGGCCGGCGGCGGCAAGGGCGCCGACCTGTCCACCCTGGAGGTCTGGGACGGCCACCTGGCCCGGGCCGGCGCCGAGTTGACCGCCTTCCGGATCCAGCTGGTGGCCGCCCTGCAGCCGCTGGTGTCGGCCGCGTACGGGCAGCTGGCCCCCGGTGGCGGCGAGACCGCCCTGGAGTACCGCAGCTCCTTCGAGGGCGAGCTGCCGACCAGCCGCGAGCAGGCCGAGGAGCAGCTGCTGGACGCGCTGCGGGCGGTCCGCAAGCAGGAGGTCGAGCGCGGCATCACCCTGGTCGGCCCGCACCGCGACGAGCTGGTGCTCAAGCTCGGCCCGCTGCCCGCCAAGGGCTACGCCAGCCACGGCGAGTCCTGGTCGTTCGCGCTGGCGCTGCGGCTGGCCTCGTACGAGCTGCTGCGCGCCGACGGCGGCGAGCCGGTGCTGATCCTGGACGACGTGTTCGCCGAGCTGGACGCCGCCCGCCGGGACCGGCTGGCCGAGCTGGTGGCCGACGGCGAGCAGGTGCTGGTGACCGCGGCGGTCGCCGAGGACGTGCCGAAGGCGCTGGCCGGCGCCCGGTTCGCGGTCTCCGACGGCGCGGTGCGCCGGATCGACGCCTGACCGCGCCCCCTCACCGCTACCACCCGCACCACCGCACCGCCGTCACCGTCACCGCGAGCGCTTCCGCACACCCCTGCCCGGACCGACCGGCCCGGCCGCTCCCGTAGGCTGGACGGCTCGACGGACGCGCGACCGCGAACCGTTGTCCACAGGCTGGGGAAAGGAGATCGCCGTGAGCGAGCCGGCGGAGCACTCCCCCCGGCCCGGGGGCTCCGGGCCCGGAGCCCCCGAGCCCGGGCCCGCCGCACCGACCGGCGCCGACCTCGCCCGCTCCGCGCTGCGGGCGGCCCGCGCCCAGGCCAAGCAGCGCGGCGAGCAGGTCCGGGAGAAGCGCGAGGCGAAGCGGCACGGACTGCGCAGCGGCGCCCGCTCGGACGGCCGCGACCCCGTCCCGCTGGGCGCGGCGCTCAACCGGCTGCTGACCGAGCGCGGCTGGGAGTCCTCGGCCGCCGTCGGCGGGGTGATGGGCCGCTGGCCGCAGATCGTCGGCCCGGACATCGCCGCGCACTGCCACCCCTCCTCCTACGACGAGGCCGCCGCGGTGCTCGTCGTGCAGTGCGACTCCACCGCCTGGGCCACCCAACTTCGGTGGCTGGCACGGCAGTTGGTGGCCCGTCTGAACCACGAGCTGGGCCACGGCACGGTCAGGAGCATCAAGGTGCTCGGCCCGGCGGCGCCCGCCCGCGGCTACGGCCGGCTGCGCGCGCCGGGGAGCAAGGGGCCGGGCGACACCTGGGGCTGACCGGGACCTCGGACCGCCGCCGGGGGCGCGGATCGGACGGCGATCTTCCGGAACCCCTGACAGCCCTTCCAGGCGCCCTGGGCCCCCTGGTCGAGTATCGGGACATGTGCAGAGGGGATTCAGGGCGGCATATCTGCCCTCAAGGGCTGCCAAACGCCCATCTATGTCAGTCGTACCGGTAGACTGAGAGCCAAACACTGTTGCTAGTGGCAACCGAGTCGAAACGCTGTGGTCGCACGCCCGCCCGCACGGGGTGGGCATGCGGCCCGTGCTGTGCCAGAGAGGGCGCTTCGTGGCCGATTCCGGCAACCCCAGCCAGACCCCAGACCAGTCCGACCAGGCTTCCTACACCGGTAGCAACATCCAGGTGCTGGAAGGCCTCGACGCCGTCCGCAAGCGCCCCGGCATGTACATCGGTTCGACGGGCGAGCGCGGCCTGCACCACCTGGTGCAGGAGGTCGTGGACAACTCCGTCGACGAGGCGATGGCCGGGTACGCCACCCACATCGACGTCACGATCCTCGCCGACGGCGCGATCCGCTGCGTCGACAACGGCCGCGGCATCCCGGTGGACATCGTCCCCGGCCAGGACAAGCCCGCCGTCGAGGTCGTGCTCACCGTCCTGCACGCGGGCGGCAAGTTCGGCGGCGGCGGCTACGCCGTCTCCGGCGGTCTGCACGGCGTCGGCGTCTCCGTGGTGAACGCGCTGTCCACCCGGCTCTCGGTGGAGATCCACAAGGACGGCCACGTCTGGACCCAGGACTACAAGATGGGCGCCCCGACCGCCCCCCTGGCCAAGGGCGCGGAGACCGACCGCACCGGCACCACGGTGACCTTCTGGGCCGACGGCGACATCTTCGAGACCACCGTCTACTCCTTCGAGACCCTCTCCCGGCGCTTCCAGGAGATGGCCTTCCTCAACAAGGGCCTGTCGATCTCGCTGACCGACGAGCGCCCCGAGCACGTGGACGAGGACGGCAAGCCGCTCACCGTCACGTACAAGTACGACGGCGGCATCGCCGACTTCGTCGCCCACCTCAACTCCCGCAAGGGCGAGGTCATCCACCCCTCGGTGATCGACTTCGAGGCGGAGGACAAGGACAAGGCGATCTCGGTGGAGATCGCGATGCAGTGGAACTCCTCGTACACCGAGGGGGTCTACAGCTTCGCCAACACCATCCACACCCACGGCGGCGGCACCCACGAGGAGGGCTTCCGCGCCGCGCTGACCGGCCTGGTCAACCGCTACGCGCGGGACAAGAAGCTGCTCCGCGAGAAGGACGACAACCTCTCCGGCGAGGACATCCGCGAGGGCCTGACCGCGATCATCTCGGTCAAGCTCGGCGAGCCGCAGTTCGAGGGCCAGACCAAGGACAAGCTCGGCAACACCGAGGCCAAGACCTTCGTCCAGAAGGTCGTCCACGAGCAGCTCAACGACTGGCTGGACCGCAACCCCAACGAGGCCGCGGACATCATCCGCAAGTCCATCCAGGCCGCCACCGCGCGCGTCGCCGCCCGCAAGGCCCGCGACCTGACCCGCCGCAAGGGCCTGCTGGAGTCCGCCTCGCTGCCGGGCAAGCTCTCCGACTGCCAGTCCAAGGACCCGTCCGAGTGCGAGATCTTCATCGTCGAGGGTGACTCCGCCGGCGGCTCGGCCAAGCAGGGCCGCGACCCGCGCACCCAGGCCATCCTGCCGATCCGCGGCAAGATCCTGAACGTCGAGAAGGCCCGGATCGACAAGGTCCTCCAGAACACCGAGGTCCAGGCGCTCATCTCCGCCTTCGGCTGCGGCATCCAGGAGGACTACGACGAGGCCAAGCTCCGCTACCACAAGATCGTCCTGATGGCCGACGCCGACGTCGACGGACAGCACATCCGCACCCTGCTGCTCACCCTGCTGTTCCGCTTCATGCGGCCGCTGGTCGAGTCCGGGTACGTCTACCTCGCCATGCCCCCGCTGTACAAGATCAAGTGGGGCAAGGACGACTTCGAGTACGCCTACTCCGACCGCGAGCGCGACGCCCTGATCGCCGCCGGCGTCGAGGCCGGGCGCCGGCTGCCCAAGGACGACGCGATCCAGCGCTTCAAGGGTCTCGGCGAGATGAACGCCGAGGAGCTCCGGGTCACCACCATGGACGCCGAGCACCGCCTGCTGCTCCAGGTCACCCTGGAGGACGCCGCCCGTGCCGACGAGCTGTTCTCCGTGCTGATGGGCGAGGACGTCGAGGCCCGCCGCTCCTTCATCCAGCGCAACGCCAAGGACGTCCGCTTCCTGGACGTGTGACGCCTGCACCCCAGGCCCCGCACGTTCCAGTCCGCGTGAAAGGAAACTGACCACCAGTGGTCGACGACAACCGTCCCGAAGGCGACCAGCCCGAGACCCCAGAGCCCGCCGAGGCCACCGCCCAGGCGACGATGCGGATCGAGCCGGTCGAGCTCGAGACCGAGATGCAGCGCTCGTACCTCGACTACGCGATGAGCGTGATCGTCAGCCGTGCGCTGCCCGAGGTCCGCGACGGCCTCAAGCCGGTGCACCGCCGCGTGCTCTACGCGATGTACGACGGCGGGTACCGCCCCGAGAAGGGCTACTACAAGTGCGCCCGCGTCGTCGGCGACGTCATGGGCAACTACCACCCGCACGGTGACACCTCGATCTACGACACCGTGGTCCGCCTGGCCCAGCCGTGGTCGATGCGGATGCCGCTGGTGGACGGCAACGGCAACTTCGGCTCCCCGGGCAACGACCCGGCGGCGGCCATGCGCTACACCGAGTGCAAGATGATGCCGCTGGCCATGGAGATGATGCGCGACATCGACGAGGAGACCGTCGACTTCGCGCCGAACTACGACGGCCGCTCGCAGGAGCCGACCGTCCTCCCGGCCCGCTTCCCCAACCTGCTGGTCAACGGTGCCACCGGCATCGCGGTCGGCATGGCCACCAACATCCCGCCGCACAACCTCCGCGAGGTCGCCTCCGGCGCGCTCTGGTACCTGGAGAACCCCGAGGCCTCCGCCGAGGAGCTGCTGGAGGCCCTGATCGAGCGGATCAAGGGCCCCGACTTCCCGACCGGCGCGCTGATCGTCGGCCGCCGCGGCATCGACGACTACTACCGCACCGGCCGCGGCTCGGTCACCATGCGGGCCGTGGTCGAGGTCGAGGAGATCCAGGGCCGCCAGTGCCTGGTCATCACCGAGCTGCCGTACCAGGTCAACCCGGACAACCTCGCGCTGAAGATCGCCGACCTGGTCAAGGACGGCAAGATCGCCGGCATCGCCGACGTCCGCGACGAGTCCTCCTCGCGCACCGGCACCCGCCTGGTGGTCGTGCTCAAGCGCGACGCGGTCGCCAAGGTCGTGCTCAACAACCTGTACAAGCACACCGAGCTGCAGACCAACTTCGGCGCCAACATGCTGGCCCTGGTCGACGGCGTGCCGCGCACCCTGTCGCTCGACGCCTTCATCCGGCACTGGGTCAACCACCAGGTCGAGGTCATCGTCCGGCGCACCACCTTCCGGCTGCGCAAGGCCGAGGAGCGCGCCCACATCCTGCGCGCCCTGCTCAAGGCCCTGGACCTGATCGACGAGGTCATCGCGCTGATCCGGGCCTCGGCCAGCGCCGACGCCGCCCGCACCGGCCTGATGGGCCTGCTCGACATCGACGAGCTGCAGGCCAACGCCATCCTGGAGATGCAGCTGCGCCGCCTGGCCGCCCTGGAGCGCCAGCGGATCACGGACGAGCACGACGAGCTGCAGCGCAAGATCGACGAGTACAACGCGATCCTGGCCTCGCCGACCCGCCAGCGGGAGATCATCTCCGAGGAGCTCGCCGCGATCGTCGAGAAG
Source organism: Kitasatospora sp. NPDC004799 (assembly GCF_040609095.1). Lineage (NCBI taxonomy): Bacteria > Bacillati > Actinomycetota > Actinomycetes > Kitasatosporales > Streptomycetaceae > Kitasatospora > Kitasatospora sp. NPDC004799. Next base: position 1,198 of record NZ_JBEXJK010000136.1, on the reverse strand, counting down.
TACGGCGACGAGCGCCGCTCGACCCTCATCCCGTCCGACGGCGACCTCTCCATCGAGGACCTCATCGCCGAGGAGGACATCGTCGTCACGATCACCCGTGGCGGCTACGTCAAGCGGACCCGCTCCGACCTCTACCGCTCGCAGAAGCGCGGCGGCAAGGGCGTGCGCGGTGCCCAGCTGAAGCAGGACGACATCGTCGACCACTTCTTCGTGACGACGACCCACAACTGGATCCTGTTCTTCACCAACAAGGGCCGGGTCTACCGCGCCAAGGGCTACGAGCTGCCGGACGCCGGGCGCGACGCCCGCGGCCAGCACGTCGCCAACCTGCTGGCCTTCCAGCCGGACGAGCACATCGCCCAGGTGATGGCCGTCCGGACGTACGAGGACAAGCCGTACCTGGTCCTCGCCACCCGGGCCGGCCTGGTGAAGAAGTCCCCGCTGAAGGACTACGACTCCCCGCGCTCCGGCGGCCTGATCGCGATCAACCTGCGCCAGGACGAGGAGGGCCGGGACGACGAGCTGATCGGCGCCGAGCTGGTCTCCGCCGAGGACGACCTGCTGCTGGTCTCCAAGAAGGCCCAGTCGATCCGCTTCACCGCGACCGACGAGGCCCTGCGCTCCACCGGCCGCGCCACCTCCGGCGTCAAGGGCATGTCCTTCCGCGAGGACGACGAACTGCTCTCGATGAACGTCGTCCGTCCGGGCACCTACGTCTTCACCGCCACCGACGGCGGGTACGCCAAGCGCACCGGTGTGGACGAGTACCGTGTCCAGGGACGCGGCGGCTACGGCACCAAGGCGGCGAAGATCGTCGAGGGCCGGGGCTCGCTGGTCGGCGCGCTCGTGGTCGACGAGACCGACGAGATCATGGCGATCACCCTCTCGGGTGGGGTGATCCGTACGAGGGTTTCCGAGGTTCGTGAAACCGGACGTGACACCATGGGCGTCCAACTGATCAACCTCGGAAAGCGCGACGCGGTCGTGGGCATGGCCCGCAACGCGGAGGCCGAGGACGAGGAGACGGCGGAGGACGAGGTGGCGGGTACCGAGTCCACCGAGACGGCCGAGGGTGCGGAGACGGTGGTCGACGGGGACGTCGAGGCCTGAACCGAACCGCAGACCGGTGGGGGGGGCCGCGGGGGGGGGGGGGGGGCGGGCCCCGGGCCCCCCCCCCGCGCGGCCGCCCCCCCCCGGC